>JASHOT010000120.1 GCA_030040965.1 Candidatus Sulfotelmatobacter sp.
TCCGAAAGATCGTTCAGCTATCTCTATCTGGCGAATGTATGTGGCGCGGTGACCGGTGCGGTGATTCCTCTGCTGTTGATCGAAACGTTTGGATTTCACGGAACCCTGCACATCGGGGCAGCGCTGAATGCGGGCCTGGCGACGACGGCGTTGCTGCTTTCATGGCGCGAGCGAAGGGTGAGCTCTACCGAGTCATCGTCCGAGAGTCGCGAGCAAGCCTCGCCACAGAAAGCGGCAGGGTCATGGCCGTACTGGGTTTTATTCGGAACCGGATTTACCAGCATGGCCGTGGAAGTGGTCTGGATTCGCTTGTTCACGCCTTCGCTGGGCACCATGGTCTACGCTTTTGCCGCGATTCTCGGGCTCTACCTCGCGGCCACATATCTGGGCTCGCAGTTTTATCGCAGGTCGAGAAAAATTGCCGGGACGAGTCCCGGCGGATTGTTCCTGGCGCTGCTGGCCTTGTCGATCGTATTTCCTTTGTTGATCTGCGATCCCCGGCTTCCCATCATTTATACGTTCCGAGTGGCAAGCATCATTCCGTTTTCCTGCATCGTGGGATGGATCACTCCGATGGTGCTCGACGCGCTGGCGCATGGCGACCCAGACCTCGCCGGGCGCGGCTATGCCGTGAATATTGCCGGCTGCATGCTGGGACCGCTGGTGGCCGGCTTCGTGCTGCTGCCCTGGCTGGGCGAGCGCTACACGCTGCTATTCTTGGCGCTGCCGTGGATGATCGTTAGCTTAGCCGGAGGAATGCGCGCGTCGTCTGCCGCGAGCGCTCTCTCGAAGCAATCGTTGTGGAAGCCGTTGTTCGCATGCGTTATTGCACTGGCAGTGGTGGCGACGACGAATGATTTCGAAACTCTTTTCTCCCCGCGCGAGGTCCGCCGCGACAGCACGGCGACGGTGACGGCGATCGGAACAACGAGGATCGACAAGCAGCTTCTGGTCAATGGAATCGGCATGACCGGATTGACGCCGATCACCAAGATGATCGCGCACCTGCCGCTGGCCTTCCTGCAACATCCTCCGAAGAATGTTCTGGTGATTTGCTTTGGCATGGGGACGACACACCGTTCGATGGTCTCGTGGGGAATTTCATCGACGGCGGTGGAACTGGTGCCGAGCGTGATTTCAGTTTTTCCCTACTTTCATGCGAACGCGGCGCAAGTGCTGGCTGCACCACTGTCTCACGTGGTGGTGGATGATGGCCGCTTCTATCTGGAACGATCTGCTCAGCAGTACGACGTAATCGTGCTCGATCCGCCGCCTCCGGTCGAGGCAGCCGCGTCGAGCTTGCTGTATTCGAAGGAGTTTTACGCGATCGCGCGACAGCATCTGCGGCCGGGAGGAATTCTGCAGCAATGGTTTCCCAGGGGCTCGGAGGACCCGGCGATTGTCACCTCAGTGGCCAAGGCGCTGAAAGAGTCGTTCCGTTGCGTTCGCGCGTTCCGTTCGATTGAGGGCTGGGGATACCATTTTCTGGCCAGCGATATTCCACTTCCAAATTATTCCGCGGCCACGCTGGCCAGCCATCTCCCGCCGGCGGCGAGCGCCGACCTGATCGAGTGGGGTCCGGCTGCTACGGCGCAGGATGAATTTGCACGCGTGCTGAACCAGGAAGTCCGACTCGACGACCTTATTCACAAAGCACCGAATATACCTTCACTCGCGGATGATCGTCCGGTCAACGAGTATTTTCTGCTGCGACGCCTGGAAAGTCCCGCCTACATGGAGGGGTGGTGGAAACGGGTGAAGCAGCGGGTCGGATGGAAGGGATAGGCTTCGAAGTTTGAAAGTTTCAATGTTTCAAAGTTTCAAGGTTGCAAAATCAAGGCGCATCCCCGAGGTGGTCATCCTGAGCGAAGCGAAGGAGCTGTGAAGCCGCGTGCGCATCCACATTGCCGGCCGGTGGCATAAGTCCTTCGGCCTGCATAAAGCGCAGGCCTCAGGATGACAAGACTGGACGGCTTGGCGAGTCATGGAGGAATGTGCGAAACGAGAGACTTTGACACCTTGAAACATTGCCACGTTGAAGCCTCAATAGAAAAGATACTTTCTCCACTTATCGTCGCTGCGGCCCATCAGGCGCATGATGTGCCGGCTGGTGTGAAGGTTGAAGGCGCGCGGTTCGCGCATCAACTTCATGCCTGCTTCCGTGGGAGACTGGTTTCCCTTGCGCCGGTTGCAGGGATGGCAGCAGGCCACAAGATTCTCCCACGTGGACGAGCCTCCGCGTGAGCGGGGAATCACATGATCGAGCGTGAGCTCGCTCGAAGGCAGCACCGTCGAACAGTACTGGCAGGTGTTCCGGTCGCGCAGCAGGATATTCTTCCGCGAAAGCGCCCGGCTCTGGTGCGGAATGCGGCGATACTCGAGCAGGCGAATCACCGAAGGAACCCGCATGGCCACGCGAGCGGCGTGCAGAAAGTGTCCGTTTTCTTCTTCGGTCATGGCCACGCCCTTGAGCACCAGAACCAGCGCGCGGCGCGCGGCGCAGACGTTAATAGGCTCATAGGACGCGTTGAGCACGAGCACGGGAGCGAGCAGGGCGTGGCCATCCCCGGGACGGTGCGCGGCCGTCGGAGAGTAGAGCCCGGCGCCGATCCGCGAGGTCGGCTCTGGTCCGTGTTCGAGGCGATACGACATAATTCAAACCAATTTTCAAGGCTGCAAAGTTTCAAGGTTCTCAGTCACGGCTTCGTTTTCCTCATTGAAACCTTGAAACCCTGAAACTTTAAAGCCTTCTGCTTTAGATGCCAGTTTCAACGTGCGGGCGACCGTAGCCACCCATACTTTCGATGCTCCGGCACGGCCGAGCACACGCGCGCACTCCGACGCCGTGGTACCCGTCGTATAGACATCATCTACCAGAAGCACTGCCTTGCCAGTGACTTCCGAGGCTCGCACCACGGCAAACGCTCCGCGCAGGTTCTCGCGACGTTGATGGGCGGTCAGGCCGATCTGTGACTCGGTCGGCCGCGTGCGCTCGAGGATTCCCGTGGCCAGCTGCAGCCGTCCGCCTGCGGAATAAATTTTCAGCGCGCTGCGCGCGATCAACTCCGCCTGATTGAATCCGCGCTGCCGGCGTTTTCCTTTATATAAAGGCACCGGGATCACAAGCACCGGATCATTTGCAAAATCCTGCTCAAGAGTAGCGATGGCCTCGGCCAGCATGCGCCCGAGCACTCGCGCGGCCGGGCGAACACCCGAGCACTTAAGCAGATGCACGAGTTCGCGCAGTCCGTCCTCATAACTGCCGTAGGCGACGGCGCGCTCAAATGGGCGCTCGATGCGGCGGCAGACCGGGCAGCGCACCAGACCATCGGCGTCGCTCAAGGCGTAGGAGGAGAGCACCCGCTCGCCACAGATCGAGCAGACGGTTCCCTCCACCGGATGCAATTTGCCAAGACACTGGCGGCAGACGGGAAGCCGGGAGATGTTGAGCAATGGCTCGCCGCAGATGCAGCAGTTGGATGGAAATAAAACCGAAAAAAGACTGGACGCCGCGCGGCTCGCTTTCAGGCGATCGAACCAATGCTGTTCAAACCCGCTCGGCTCGAAGCCACCGCGTTGGGCCCGAACCACATCGGTGGCAATCTGCTCGGGTCTTTTTCGTTGAGACGTTTTTCGTTCAGGGGTTTCGGAAACAATAAACGGCCCTGCCACCGGAACACTGGCCTGGCTAGCCCGGATTCGGTCCTCACTACTGCTGAAGACAGCCTCCTCACTCGAAGACCGCGGCAGAAGACGCCGCGGCGCAACATCCTACTGCTACCACAGCAGTATAGCGGCGAGCGCCGCCCCTAGGCAACGTTGCGATCGGACGTGACCGTCTGTTTCTTGGGCACGATCCGGGCAACCTCGGAATGCGAGACGTCGGACAGGCGTTCGCGAACCTTGGTGAAGATCAGCCGGTAATCCCGGCGGAAACACTCTCCGCAGCGCACCGGCTGCAGCAGGAACAGCGGCAGGACAAACTTTTCGGAAAACGTGCGGCGGCGGGAGCGAAAACCAACGTCACTTCCGCAATCACGGCAACGATAAGGAGGGACCAACGGCTGGTCGGGGGAGCTACTCATAAGGAGACCTCGAATGACAGAAATACGAAGAGGCAGAACCGAATAAGGCAATTCTACACCGGGAGCGAAGCCTATAGTGATGCAAAACCGAGAGCAGACGCGCTGAGGAAAAAGCGCACCGGCGTGGCGTATCTTGGCGCTCACATTTGGCCGCCTCGAGAAGTTACCATGGCTGGTTTCGGCGACCGAGAGGCGAACATGGAAGACGGGAACTTTGGCCAGTTAATCCCTTCCCGCCCCTGGCGCGTCATCGCGCAAGAACTGAGCCAGGAAACCGATCCGAAACGTGTTCTTGAGTTATCGCAGGAATTGAATCGCGCCCTCGAACAGCAGAATGGGAAGGCCCATTCACCCCATACAGACTGTGATTCCAGACATCCTCCCAAACCCGACGGTAAATCCTAGGAACCAAAACCGATGAGCAGGGCGAGCCGCGGTGAGCCGCACCTTGTGTGACAACGTGCCTGTCGCCGAGCCGCCTGCGCAATGGTACGATCCAAATTGCCTACCAGGGGACGGGCAGGCCATGGAGATCCTTACATCGCGAAAAGTGGCTCGCGACACGCTTCGAATCAGAGAACTTCCATCGGGCATGCAGATGTTGCAGACAGCGCTTTTACGTTTTAGCGCTCGGCGTCTCACCGCACGCGCTGCGACTGTTGCCTTGGCGTTCGCGCTCACATTCGGTGTCGTATCTGCTGCGCGCGCGCAGGCGACCGGCAGCGGCTCAGGCCTCGCGGCCAACGCTGGCGGGCTCTCTCCCGAACAGGTGGAAGCTACTTCGAAGGCGCTCGCCGCGTTCAGCAAGTTGATGGAACAGTGGAAGAAAGAAGTTCAGCTTCCACCGGAGCGCACCGAGAGCCGGCTGCTGCCTTTGCTGCCGGAGTCGACGCTTTTCTTTGGGGCAGTGGGCAACTACGGCGAAGCAGCGCATGAGGCGCTGGCCATCTTCCGGCGCGAGAGAGAAGAGAATCCCCAGCTGCGCGACTGGTGGCAGAAAGTCGAGAAAAACAGCGAAGAACCAAAGTTTGAAGAAATTATCGAAAAGTATTATGAGGTCTCGCAGTACCTGGGCGATGAAGTCGTCGTGGCGGCCTGGACACCCGAGGGAAGCAAGGACCCCAGTTTTGCCTTCCTGACGGAAGTTCGCAAGCCCGGCCTGAAAGAATTGCTGCAGAAGTTGACTCCGGAGTTTGCCGGCAAGTCAGTGGCGTCGATCCGGATTGTCGATCCGCGGGAACTGGCAAGCGCAAAAGACGGCGACGAAAAGAAACTGGCGCTTCTGGTGCGCCCGGATTTTCTGGTGGCGGCATTCGACATTCCCACGCTGCGCCGCTTCAATGAACAGTTGGACAGCAAGAATCATGATCTGGTCTCAACTCCGTTCGGCGAGCGGATTCGGCAGGCTTATGCGGGGGGAACGTCAGCCGTCGCGGCGGCAGACGTTCAAAAACTGATCGCGCTGATTCCGAACGGAGCGAACACGAATCAGACGGAGAGAAATCGCGAGGTGCTGAAGCGCTCGGGGTTTGGCGATGCGAAATATCTGGTATGGCAGCATCGAACGGTCTCGGGCCGTGCCGCCAGCGAAGTGGAGCTGAGTTTTACCGGACCGCGGCACGGCGTCGCGTCGTGGCTGGCTGCTCCGGGTCCGATGCCGAGCCTTGAATTTGTGTCGCCGGCAGCGGTGATTGCTTCCGCAATTTTGCTGAAGAATCCGGCAGAGATTTATGACGATGTCAAGGATCTGGCGCAGGCTACGAATCCAAATGCGCTTGCCATGCAATCGCAGATGGAGCAGGCGTTAAAGTTCAGCTTGCGGGATGATCTGCTGGGCCAGCTTACGGGCCAGATTGCCTTCGAACTGGACACCATTGAAGCGACCAAAGCGGGGTGGAAGGCGATTTTAGGCGTGAAGAATCCGGAGCGGCTGCAGTCGACTTTCGACAAGTTGCTGGCCATGCAGCATATCGGCATGCAGCAGTCGGAACAGGACGGGATCATTTATTACACCATTCAGTTGCCGGGAGCGCAGCCGAAGAAAACCGAGTTCGTCTATGCGTTTGTCGACGGCTATCTGGTTGCGGGATCCAACCGCGAGGCGGTGAGCGAGGCCATCGGGCGCCACCGCAGCGGCGATTCGATCCTGAAGTCGCCGCAATTCACCGCGTCGTTGCCGACGGGTTCGCAATCGGAGGTCTCAGGACTGTTTTATGAAGACGCCTCGGCCATGCTGGCCATGACCATGCGTCAGACGCAGCCCGATCTGGCCAAACTTTTCGCGCAGGCCTCGACCGAGCGGAATCCCGCGGTTGCGCTCGCCTATGGAGAAGAAAGCGCGCTGCGCGAAACCAGCATGAGCGCGGGATTCGATGTGGGCGCGATGGCGGCCGTTTCCGCCATTGCGATTCCGAACTTGATACGCGCACACGGCGCGGCGAATGAAGGAACCGCCGTGGCTTCGATTCGCACCGTGAATGTCGCGCAGGTGACGTATTCGGCGACGTACCCGGAGCGGGGATTTGCCCGTGATTTGGCCTCACTTGGTCCCGACCCGGACGGAGTGAATAAAACTTCGGCAGAGCATGCCAGCATCATCGATAAGGGCCTGGGCGGTTCGCAGTGCACGGCAGGAAAGTGGTGCACGAAAGCCGGCTATCAGTTCACGATCAAACCACTGTGTGTGGCGCAGCAGTGCACCGATTACGCGGTGCTGGCGACTCCCGTTGACTCGAACTCAGGAACGCGAAGTTTCTGCTCGGCGTCCGATGGGGTAATTCGCATGAAGTTCGGTCCAGCGCCGATTGCACCGATCAACGCGGCCGAGTGCCGGAAATGGCCGCGGCTGCAGTAGCGCACCGGTCTTCCCTTTGAGATCCGAGACGAACCGGCGCCATCTGGAAGTCCCGCGTTTTTGGACCAGCTGGACGAGAGATCTTCCGCACAACGGATTTGGACTTTGGGAGATCCCTTGCGCGGCTGGAGAAAAGGCCGTGCTTCGAGATGACGGCAGCCAAACGAATGCCGCCAGGATTCGAACTGAGGCACCTACCCGCGCCGTCGCGGCACTTGTCATGCGCCCTCGCCACGTGCTAACGTGCGCCGTTCGTCACTTTCAAGTGAACCGGACAAGGCAACTTAAACAGCGCAAGACAACGAACTTCCATCCCACGCTCCAAAAGGATTTTGCCCATGAGCACCTCCGTCAGTGAGCTTCCCAAGAAAAAACACACGCCCTATGTTCCCGAAACGATGGAGATGAAGGAGTTCACGCTCCGGGCCCTGCTGATCGGGCTGGTCATGACCGCAATCCTGGGCTCGGCCAATGCGTATCTCGGACTGAAGGCCGGGATGACGATTGCGGCGACGTATCCGGCGGCCGTGATCGGCATGGCGGTGCTGCGACTGATGAAAGGATCGCTGCTGGAAGAAAACATCGCGCGAACTGTGGGCTCGATCGGTGAGTCGGTTGCGGCGGGAGCGGTGTTCACGATTCCAGCATTTGTGATGGCGGGATTGTGGCCCGGGCTGACCAGGGAAAAATATTGGAACTCGGTTGCTCTGATGGTGATTGGAGGCACGCTGGGGATTCTTTTCGTGACCCTGCTGCGGCGCGTGATGGTGGAAGATCCGGAACTGCCGTATCCCGAATCGGTGGCCGCGTCGCAGATTCACAAAGCCGGACAACAGGGTGCAAAGGCAGCGCAGATTCTGTTCGCCAACATGGGATTCGGCGGCTTCATGTATCTTCTGGGCGCGGTCAATGTGTTCAGCCCGAGCAACACGCTGCATGTCAGGATCAGCGAATTGGGCAAGAAGTTGCTGCTCCGCACGGGCACCAATCCGAGTGTGACGACGACGGTCACCGGTGGCGCAACGCTGTTCAATGGACCTGACGTAAGTCCAGCGTATCTGGGCGTGGGCTATATCATCGGCCCCAGATTGGCATCGCTGAACTTTGCTGGCGGCGTGCTGGCGTGGGGACTGCTCGTGCCGCTGCTCACGTTCACCGTTGGACCTTACATTCAAGCCGCGCAGCCCGGGGGCAAACCACTCGAGTGGAATCTGCTGGCGGGAGCGATTTACTACTCTATCGTCCGTCCGATTGCGGTTGGCGGAATGCTGGTCGGCGCCAGTTACACGCTGTTCAAGATGCGCAAGCAACTTGCACTTGGCATGGGACGGGCGATCTCCGACCTGAAAAAGTCGGCAGCAGTACACGCCGCCACGAGCCGGATTGAGCGCGATCTGCCATCGAAGGTGGTTTTCGCCGGAGTGGCCATCGTGTTCGTCGCCATGATCGTGCTTTATTACTATTTCATCAATGGCGCAGGCAATCTCTCCAGTTCAAAGGTCATCGCGGGGTCGCTGGTCGCGGCCGGAGTGATGGTCATCATCGGATTCTTTTTCGCAGCGGTCTCCGGAAATCTGGTGGGCCTGATCGGATCGTCGAACAATCCAGTGTCGGGTTTAACGTTGTGCACGCTCCTGATCGCGGCGCTACTGATGGTAGCCCTGGGCGTTTCGGGCTCGGGAGGCGTGGCCGCAGTGCTGGGAGTTGCAGCCGTGGTTTGCGTGTCGTCGGCGGTCGCGGGCGAGATGCTGCAGGATTTGAAAGTCGGACACATTCTGGGCGGAACTCCAGCAAAGATGCAGGTGGGCGATCTGTTCGGGATCGTGGTTGCGTCGCTGGTGCTATTCGTGCCGCTAGCCGTGCTCGATAAGGCGTATCACTTCGGCAGCAACGCGCTCCCAGCGCCGCAGGCGGGGCTGATGGCGATGCTTTCCAAAGGCATTGTGGGCGGAGAGATGGCCTGGCCGCTGGTGGTGGTCGGTATCCTGCTGGGCATCGCCATGATCATGATTGAAGTCAAGAGCGTGATGCTGTTCTCGGTGGGCATGTATCTTCCGCTGGGAACAACGTTCGCGATTTTTGTGGGCGGGATCATTCGCTGGGTGACCGACAAACTGCGCGACCGCCGCGGTTACAACGATGCACAGAAAGCCCGCGTGGATAACGCTGGCGTGCTCACGGCTTCGGGACTGATTGCGGGCGAAGCGCTGTGCGGGCTGGTCATTGCAGGGCTGGTCGGCTCGGGCAAAGATGTCACGCTCGTGCACTGGACGCCTTCGATCTGGGCTGCGATTGCAGCGCTGGCGATACTGGTGATCACGATGATTCGCGTGCCGCTGGCGAATGCAGGGCGTCCGGAAGATCCGGCGCCGCCGACGGCGATTATGTGAGGGCGCATGCGCGGCATGAGCGAAGCGGGAGCCGCGCGCCCTCATCCCGAACGAAGTGAGGGATCTCTTCACCACAGAGCACAGGTGGCATATGCGGGTCGTACTTCGTGCAACTCTGTGTCCTCCGTGGTTTCGTTTCCATGTCCATCGCGGATAACATCGCGTCTGTGCGGGAGCGCATCGCCATCGCGGCACGACGGGCCGGGCGTTTGGCTTGCGACGTTGCACTGATGGGCGTGACCAAGACACATTCTCCGGAACGGATTCGCGAAGCGTACGCGGCCGGACTGCGATTGTTTGGTGAAAATCGTGTGCAGGAATTTGCTGGAAAAGCGGGCGCCCTCGGCGATCTCGGCGGCGCCCAGTGGCACATGATCGGGCATTTGCAGACGAATAAAGCGGCGAAGACGGCGGAGCTGTTCAGCGGGGTCGACTCGGTCGATTCGGTGAAGCTGGCCGAGAGGTTGGATGCGGCGGCGCAGAAATTGGGAAAGAAACTCGGGGTGCTGATCGAGATCAACGTGGGCGGTGAGGCGGCGAAGAGCGGCGTCACGCCGGATTCACGCGAATTAGAAGAGTTGTTGCTCGCCGCTCCGCGATTTGAGACGCTTGAATTCCGCGGACTGATGACCGTGCCTCCGTTTGCGGATGATCCTGAACAAGCGCGGCCGTTTTTTCGCAAGCTGCGCGAGTTGCGGGATGCAATCGCCAGAAGGAAATTGCCGGGCATAAGAATGGATGAGCTTTCCATGGGCATGTCGCATGACTTCGAAGTCGCGATCGAAGAGGGATCGACCTGCGTGCGGGCGGGGACGGCAGTTTTCGGGGAACGGGCGAAAGCCTAACAGCCGAGCACGCAGAGAAAAACAATTGATGGAATCGAGCCTCGCAAAACAGTTTCTGATCTCACGAGTTATCGAAGAAGCGGAACTGGAGCACGTGTCACTTTCGGATATTGAGAAAAAGATGTTGCACTTTACCGAAGTCCATCCATCTTTGCCGGACATGTATGAAGTCAATGAGGAGTTTGATCGGAACTACGACAGCGACGAGTATGAAAGTAAAATCGCCGGTCTTCTGAGAGAGGCTCGCGCTCGAGACCGCGAGCAGTCTCCCACGCAGGCACAGCAGGGGGATGATGCACTCGCCGCCCTAAAGAAGGAAGATCATTACATTCTGGTGATGGTAGCTCAAGCCTTCGGTAGCAGTGCGAGCGGTAGTCGCTTCCGCGATTTCCTACTTTACGTCGCGATCGCCGTCGGCATTGTCCTGGTCCTGGTCGTGGCTTCTATCCTCTGGTCTGGGCACTGAGGCAGCCTGTGATTCCCCTTCATTCCAATTCCTCTGGTGTAACATTTGCGATCAAAGTCCATCCGCGCGCGAGGAAGAATGCGATTACCGGCGAGGTCGGGGAAGCGGTGAAAGTTTCGCTGACGGCGCCACCCATTGACGGGCGCGCGAATGATGCCTGTATTGAATTTTTCGCAAAACTTTTGAAGGTGCCGCGGAGTTCCGTTAGTATTGCGTCCGGCATGAGCAGCCGCAATAAAGTGATTCGGGTGGCGGGTGTCAGCGCGCAATACGTACGCAAGGGACTGACCCTGTAATAACTCGATGAATTCGCGGGCGAGGGCGCCCGCGCCACACAAACATGGGAGCCACTTTGACCTTCTCGGGACGTCTGCAGGAAATCCGCTCCGGGTTTGAACGGCCATTCTGGGTTGCCAACATCAGCGAGCTTTTCGAGCGGCTTTCGTACTACGGGGCGTTTGCCTCCATGGCGCGGTATCTCGACGAGAGCCTGAAGTTCGGCGTGCAACGTGCCAGCAGTCTCACCGGCTTTTTTGGCGGAATGGTCTGGTTCATGGCCATCTTCGGCGGCGCGCTGGCCGACCGGCTGGGATTTCGCCGGGCATTGTCGCTGGCGTATTTGATCCTCAGTTTTTCTTACTTTCTGCTGGGCTCAATCGGCGCGCCCTGGATGGCGTTCGTTCGCAACGCGCTGCCACTGACGCTGTTGGTTTTCGTTGTATTGTTGCTTCCGGCGTTCGGGGTGGCCCTGGTCAAGCCGTCGGTCGTGGGAACAACAGCGCGAGCGTCTACTGAGAGTGCCCGCTCGATCGGATATTCGATCTACTACACGCTGGTAAATGTTGGCAGCTTTGTCGGACCGATTCTGGCCTCATGGGTTCACAAGCATCTGAGTGTGGAGAACGTGTTTCGCGTGTCGGCGCTGAGTGTCTTCCTGATGTTTTTCGTCGTGCTGGCGCTGTTTAAGGAACCAAAACGCTCGGCAAGTGCACAGAGCGTCTCGTTGGGTCAGGTGGCGCGAAATTTTTTGACCGTGCTTTCCAATCCACGTTTCATGTTGTTTCTGCTGATCTTTACAGGATATTGGATCGTTTTTTGGCAGGAGTTCATCGCATTGCCCGAGTACATCGCGAAGTACATCGATCCGAAAGCTGACACCGAGCTGATTCTGGCAACCGATCCTTTGGTGGTTATCGCATGCACCATGGCAATCGGCTTTCTTACGAAACGCTTGCATTCGTTTCACGCGATCACGCTGGGAACCCTGATTTCCAGTCTGGCATGGATTCTGCTGATTTTTCATCCCTCGGTCTCGATGGCAGTTCTCACGCTGGTGGGGGTGGCGATTGGCGAGATCGTGCAGCAGCCACGTTATTACGACTACATTTCCCGGCTCGCGCCTCCTGACCAACAGGGCACGTATATGGGGTTTGCTTTTCTGCCGCTCGGCATTGGATCGCTCATTGGAGGTCCTTTTAGCGGGTGGCTGATACAGCACTATGGCGAGGAATTGCACCGGCCGCAGATGGTGTGGTGGTCGGTGATTGCCGTGGGCGTGGTCACGACCGTGCTGCTGTGGATCTATGACCGCTTCCTGCGGGTGGAAACGCACGAGGGTTGACTTGGTAGTGCCTCAGTTTGAATGCCAGAAGTCTTCGAGGGCGTCATCCCGAGCGCAGCCGTTCTCCAGGCGGAGAGAGGGATCTCCCTGTGCACAGAGTTGTTATACGGGAGATCTCTCGTCCCGCGGCTTCGCCGCCCCCGACTGAAGTCGGGGGTCTACCTGAGGGCGCGGGACTTCGAGATGACCCCGGTTCGTGTGAGATCTCAAACTGAGGCACAACTCCTGACCTCATCGGCTTGACTTCGGCCGAATCCTCTGGAATCATTCGCCCCGCAAGCGAATCGCAAGGAGGGCGCTATGCCACATTATCTGCAGCAAGTCGCGTATTCGCGCGAGGGATGGGAAGCCCTGGTCGCGAACCCGCAGAATCGAATTGAAGCAGTTCGGCCCGCGATTGAGAAGCTGGGTGGGAAGATCGAGTCGGCCTGGTTTTCGTTTGGAGATTATGACGTGGTGGTGATCACGGATATGCCGGACAACGTGAGTGCGACGGCGATTGCCATGGCCTTCGCTGCGGGCGGTGCATGCAAGTCGGTGCATACAACTCCGCTCATTACGGCCGACGAGGCCATGCAGGCTTTGAAAAAAGCTCGTGAATGCGGGTATCGTCCGGCAGGGGCGAAGAAACGCGCCGCGTAGTAAGAGGCGAATCAAGGAAAACGAGGCGGCCACATCCGGCCGCCTCTAACTTTGTTGGGCTTGTTTTTTAAGAACTTATGATCGTTTCGTCTATGACGCTGGGGTGGAAGCTGGCTGGCAAAACGCCCGCACGGATTGCCGCCGAAATTCGCCGTGGGCTCAGAGAGGGCGGCTCGGCCGAACACTCGAGCGGCGTCCAATGGTTCTTCAAAGATGAAATCCGGTCGCACGGATGGTACACGGCAGATCTGCGACGAGCCATGCGGCTGTGCCGCCAGGAAATTCTGCGAGACCGGGAGTTTCAGTTTCTGGTGCAGGTGGCCGATCGGCTCTTTTCGGGATCGGTGCTGGAAGAAAAAATCGCCGCGGTTTTCCTGCTGGAGAACTTAGACGCGAAGCGCGCCGAACCCGAGTTCGAGCTCTTCGAAACGTGGCTCGACCGGATCAGCAGCTGGGCCGATCATGATGCGCTGGTGCA
>JASHOT010000121.1 GCA_030040965.1 Candidatus Sulfotelmatobacter sp.
GGAACCATATGAGTGTTTTCGAAGAAAAGATGCCCGGCATTTTCCGGGCGAGGCGCGCTCAGGAAACTCAAATCGAGATTGCCGGAGGCATCCACGCCCACCGACTTCGAAAGCGAGAATTGCTCACCCTCATCGCCGGTTGAAAGGAAAATTGCCATGCGGCCGACCGCAAGCGTCCTTCCCAGCCGATCGAGTACTGAGGAAAGAAGCGCATTCAAATCGGTCTCGGAACTTAGCTCCCGGCCAAACTCGATCAGCGTGCGCCGATAGTCGTAAACCGTCCGGTAGAAAAGGTGATCGACGCGTTCCTGAATCCATTTGCGCACCGGATCAAACAGCAGCGCCGTCACTACCACGGCGAGAATCAATCCCAGCGGACCAGTATCCGGCTTCTGCCGATGCACCAGTTCGGCAACGCCTGCTACCAGAGCGAAATACATTCCGGCAACCGCTGCAGCGGCCAGCGCGTAAACCACCACGCGCTTCGAGATCAGGTCGACATCCATCAGCCGATAACGGAAGATCGCGTATCCGAAGGTCAGCGGCAACAAGCCCAGGGACAGTACGGAGAGCTTCATGAGCGTCCCCGGCTGCGAACCGATCAGATAAGGAATTACGTAGAACAGCGTGTAGGGGATGATTGCGAGAATGGTTCCGCGCGTCACCCACTTCAACTGCTGCCTCAGGATGGTCGTGCTCGCCCGCCGGTAGCTGTGCCACAGAACCGCCGCGGCCGCCGCAAACAGGACTGCGCCATAGGCGATTTCCTGGCGGTCGATATTCCAGAGCAAGTGCCCAGTCGCCTGTGCCAGTCTCAACGCCAGAATGTGCCGTACCAGCAAAACGAAGCCTGGAAGGTAGGCGAGGGCCAGAATGCCGGAGTTCTGCCGCACGAATCGCGGTCGCTCAGGAAAAGTCAGGACAAAATGCAGAAACAGTGCTGGCTGCAGCACCCAAGCCACCACGTTGCACCAGTAGATTTCCCAGTCGAACGTATCCAGCTTGCCTGTGTACTTGAACGAATACGCGATGAAGGAAACCAGGCAAAAGATATAGAAATGGGTCGATCCGGGCGCCGTCCAGCGGCGCAGAAGCACATACAGCCCAATCCCCAGATAGATCATGGCGATGAAACGCAGCCAGTCGTGCGGGGAGTGGTCGAACGGGATCAGAATCACGCTGCAGTCCAGCGTAACTCCTTGCCGGATCAGAGAGTAGGACGCCTTGGACCAGATTCCAGTGCGGTAGAGTTGGCGCTCCAGGCTGGCAGTCGTCGTCACATCCTGGCTATTGACCGAAACCAGCCGGTCTCCCGGTTTAATGCCAGCCCGTTCTCCGGGACCATTGGCATCGACTCGATCGGCCACCAAACGGCCATTCTGCTCGGCCCACCAGATGCCGTCGTCAGGGGCGGCATACGCCCGTTCTTTCTTGAAGTTAAGTCCGGCAAAGACCACCGCGGCCACTGTCACCACGAACAGGACGACCGCGATAAACCGAACTTGGCTTTCCCGATTCATGAACGTCAACGCTGCGCCGCGGACTCGGCGGCCCCAAGACACGCCGAAGCACGGTTCGGCTTGAACTTGCGGAGCAACTTCACTGCCACGTGGAGTCCGAAGTTCAAATGGCTAACTCATAGATGGCACGCCACTTGGGAAATTATAGACTGGTCTTCCATCTACGGCTATGTTTTTTGGGATCTTTCTTTCGTATTTGGTATGCGTTTTCCTGTTAACTATCTGCTAGTTACAAAGAATTACACGAGTGGTTTGGATGCGAAAGAGGGGAATTGCGGATGACAATTCAACAACTCATGGTTGTCTGCGGGCATTTAAAAAAGGCAGCTTGCGCTGCCGATGAGTCCGCGTCGCCGGGATTATCTTCAATCAGCAGTACGCGGGTCACCTGTTGGTGCAAGATTCTCCTTTTCGGCGAGTTCGCCTTCGGGCAGGCGGGCGCAGCCATACCAGAACTCCACAATTTCCTGCACCGCCGACAAGAAGCGCTTGAGCTCAACGGGCTTTTTCACGTAACCGTTCGCGCCGAGTTCATAGCTGCGGGCAATGTCACGGTCCGATTGCGAGGTGCTGAAGACGACGACGGGAATGCTGTGCAATTCCGGATCGGTCTTCAGCTCAGCCAGTAAGGCCCGTCCATCTTTTCTGGGGAGATTCAAATCCAGAATGATCAGGTCCGGCCTTGCGGAGGATTGCAATCGCCGCCGCTGATACTGCGCCGCGCTTTCCCCGTCGCCGGAACAGATAAGCTGACCGTGGTGAGAGCCAGACGCCAGCGCCTCGCGAACCAGCGTAGCATCGGCTGGGTTGTCTTCGACTAAGAGGATTTCATGCGCCCGCATGGGCCTGGTTACTCCTTTCGGCGTTCGGACTTACAAACTGTGTGGCGGGGAGAGAAAACTTGAAGATCGAGCCTTTGCCCGCCTCAGATTCGACCCAAATGCGTCCGCCCTGATGCTCGACGATTTTCTTGCAGATCGAGAGACCGATGCCGTCGCCGGGATACTCCGCCCGCGAATGCAAACGCTGAAAAACTTCAAAGATGCGCTCGCGATGCTCGGGGGCAATACCGATACCGTTATCGGAGACGGCGAAGATCCAGTTACCGCGCTGCTTCTCAGCCGAAATGGAGATTTCGGGGCTTTTCTCATTGCGGAACTTCATGGCGTTGCTGATCAGGTTCTGAAACAGCTACACCATCTGCGAGTGGTCGGCGAAAACCAACGGCAGTTTCCCGACCTTGAGAACCGCACCGCATTCGGCGATGGAGGCGTGCAGATTCTTCCCAACTTCTTCCATTACTTCGGCGCAATCGATCGTCTTGCGCTCTTGCGTGCGACGTCCGACACGAGACAAAGCCAGCAGATCCTGAATCAGCGTCTGCATGCGGGTCGCGCCTTCGACTGCGTAACCGATGTAAAGATCGGCGTTGTGGTCGAGTTGGCCTCGATAGCGTTCACCTAACAGCTGGGTTAGGCGGCGACCATGCGCAAGGGTTCCTGCAAATCGTGAGAGGCGACGTAGGCGAACTGCTCCAGATCCTGATTCGAGCGAGCCAGTTCTTCGGCCTTGCGCTGGAGTTGTTCCTCCGTGCGCCGTCGCTCACTGATATCGCGGACGATGGCGGTGAACAGTTTCTTCCCTACGCTCCCGCTCTGCGAGGTCGAAACTTCCACCGGAAACTCCGTGCCGTCGGCACGAAGAGCGAGCAAACACTGTTCTGCCGTTTCCACGTAGCGGCGGCTCGTTCCGGTCTCGCCGAAGGAACGCATGTGCGCGGGATGGGCGGAACGGAAGCGCTGCGGGATCAGTTCATTGAGATTGCGGCCAATGGCATCAACGGCACTTCGCCCAAACATTTTTTCCGCCGCAGGATTGAACAACGCGACCCACTGCTGTTCGTCCACGCTGATGATGGCGTCCATGGCCGACTGAATAATCTCCGGCAGCCGATTCTCGGTTTCCTGCAACGCCTCTCGCGCCTGGCTGAGTTCGTCCTTCTTCTTGGTGGAATCTGTCATGTTTGATCTCGCGGATTTCGTTGGCGAGTCCATCTCGCGGGGCAGCCAGCCATGCGTGCAGACTTTCCGGCGGATGGCGAGGATCGCCGGCAAGGGCAAAGCCGTCGTAATCCATCTCCCAGACAGTGGGATCCTTCTCTGCCGGGTTCTCTTCGAGAAGAAGCAGACGGAGCTTGCATTCCGGCTTGGGCTGAGTGCTGTTCATGGATTGTTTAGTGTGTTCCGCGACGGAACGTGCCGCTGCTGGCTTGCGTGCCGACGCGGATTCCCACAGTTAGGAACAGTATCGGCGCCGGAAGTTTGCTCTTTAGCTTTCGAGGTATAAGCGAAGGTCGGGAGCTGGATTGTCCGTCAGTTCAGGTCCGGGGGCAGCGGCGATTACAGATTGTTCATGATGAGACGCTCAGCTGACTTTGCGCTGATTTTCCGGGAAAAGGTTGTCCCGGGAAAGATCAAGACTTTCGTCCTTGTCCGCGTTTCCGTTGGCCGGAGTGCTGTTGGAATTTTCGCGGCTGTCTTCATCCCAATCAAACGAAAGTGCCCGCGCGGTGGTTTCGATCGGCTCGAGATCGGGAATGTCCTCTGCGACCGACGCGCCCAGTTCGGCGAACTTGCGCGCCGAAACCAGAACGCGATTTTCCAGCGATCCGACGGCCTGGTTGTAAGCCTCGACCGCGCGGTCGAGGTTCGTGCCGACTGCGGTCACGTGTCCAGCGAGCTTGCGGAGGCGCTCATGCAGTTCTTTGCCCAGGGCGCTGATTTGCTGCGCGTTGCGGGCGAGTTTTTCCTGATTCCATCCGTAGGCGACTGCCTTCAGCAGAGCGATCAACGTAGTCGGCGAGGCGGGGATTACCCTTTGCAGCACGCCATGCTCAATCAATCCCGGATCCTGTTCGAGCGCGGCGCTGAAAAATGTTTCTCCGGGCAGGAACATGATGACGAACTCGGGTGTGGTCTCAAACTGTTCCCAGTAATTCTTGCCGCTCAGAGTTTTCATGTGATCGCGAACCTGGCGGGCATGAGCCGCAAGGCTCGAGCGGCGCGCTTCTTCATCGGAAGTTTCGAACGCTTCCAGGAAAGCCTGCAGCGGCGTCTTGGCGTCGACCACGACATTTTTGCCGCCGGGAAGCTTGACGACCAGGTCGGGCCGCAGACGGCCGGTTTCGCCCGCAATCGTCTGCTGCTCGGCAAAGTCACAATAGGGCACCATGCCGGCAATCTCGACCACGCGTCGCAGCTGAATTTCTCCCCAGCGGCCGCGGACGTTGGGTGTGCGCAGCGCCCGCACCAGATTGCCGGTCTGCGATTGCAATTCCTTTTGCGTAGTCACGAGCGATTGCACTTGGGCGCGCAATCCGCTGTAGGCGTCGACGCGATCTTTCTCGATTTGCAGCATCTGGGCGTCGACTTTTTTGAGCGATTCCTGCACCGGCGCCACCAGGTCGGCGACGGCCTTTTGCCGAGCGTCCAGGTCTCCCTCGGCCTCGCTCTGGAAGCGCTTGAGCGTCTCGTGGGCAATTTGCAGAAACGATGAATTGTTGATTTTTAGCGCATCAGCGGCAAGCGCTTTGAAGGCATTCTGCAGATCTTCCCCGGCGCGAGTCAGCAATTCGATCTTTTCGGTGCTGGTCTTTCGTTCCAAATCGAGGGCTGATTCGAGCTTCGCCCGGGCTGCGATCAGGTCCCTCTGATCGCTCAAAAGCCGCGCCAGTTCTGCCTTTTGGCTGTTTAATTCCTTTTCCGTCAATGACAACCGAGCCGCCAGCGCAGCCGTGCGCGAGCGCAGCGCCAGCCAAGCAATCACGGTGCCAAACAGCAGGCCAATGACCCCACTGATCCCTAGTTCCATAGACGCAGGTAACTTCTTTCGCCTTGTCGCAACCCCTAGCCTAGCACCAGCAACGAAGTTTGAGCCGATTATGGAGTTCGAGCGGTAAACAGCTTGAGCCAAGGAAGTCTGAGTAAAGGAAGGCTGAGCAAAGCACGATCCATCCCAGGATCCCCGGTAGGCCAAACTGAATGCACAGAGCCCCCCGATCGAGAGTGCGACTGTTGATGGCGTTCCTGCTGGGAACCTGCGTGGCCACGGTGCGGCCAGCGAGCCGGTTAATGGCGGCATCGGCTCCTGGCGCCGTCCCGCAGGCGCAAAAAGCGGCGTACAAGCCGGTCGCGGCAACTACTCCCGACATCCTTTTCGATAGCGAATTCCCGACCGAGCAGCGGCTTCTCGATCTGGCCAATGAGGCTCGACAACAGGCTGGGGTTCCACCGCTCACGCTCGATCACGGACTCTCGCAAGCTGCCCTGATCCATGCGCAAGCGATGCTCGAAGCTCGTCAGCTTTCGCATCAGTTTTCCGGTGAGCCCTCCCTGCCTCAACGCCTGGCAGATGCCACCAAGCTGCAGCTCGATCAGGAGGGAGAGAACGTTGCTCTTGATTACGACGCCGACCACGGACACGACCACCTCATGCACTCGCCTCCGCACCGCGCCAACCTGCTCAACTCCGCCTACAACGTAGTCGGGCTGGGGGTGGTTCGCAGCGGAGATCAAATCTTCATCGTTCAGGACTTCGGCCATGCCCTCCCCAGTTATTCTTTGGCCGAAGTGAAGGATCGGGTGGCAGCGGCGATCAACGAGATGCGGCGCCGAAACCGCGAGCACAATCTGCCGCGGCAGGATGTCGCCTCGCTCGATGAGGCCGCCTGCTCCATGGCGCAAGCCGACAAACTCGCGACCCTTCCGGTTCGCAGTCTGGCCTCGCACGGAACGGTTTTGACCTATACCAGCTTGCATCCGGAAACTCTGCCCTCGCAAGCGACGCATGCCGTTTTCAGCCGCAATTTGCGCAGCTTCTCGGTTGGCACCTGCTATGGCCGCTCCGAGACGTATCCCACGGGCGTGTATTGGGTGGTGCTTACGCTGAAATAAGGCGGGCGCGCGGTAGAAGCCTTGACCGGCTTGCTTTTTGCAAATCATTGTAAACTTGCTGGATTTTTGTTCACTTTCTCAGCCAAACTGAACCAACGCCACTGGTTGTTCTTGACGCGCGTGACGGTGTTCCTGCCATACTGTGTCATTGCATTTGGATTCGGAGAGATTTGTGTCATGCGGCGCAGTCGGTTGTCAGTTCTGAACTCATTGATTCCTGCTCTGGCTCTTTTCGCGCTCTCATCGAGTGCGATGGCGCAGCGTCACGGCAGCGGTTCCAGTTCCGGACAAGGAGGCCTGTCCTCCTACAGCCGGCCGGATGGCGTCGACGACAAAGATTCGCTCAAGGATTTTCATCAGGTGCTGGCGGTGCAGGCCAGCGGGCAGCAAGTCACCGAATTTCAGGCGCTCGTTAAAAATACGGAGAGTGCAAAGCTTCAGCTGCAGGCATTTGTGCAGCAGGTGGAAAAAGAAAAAATCGCCGCTTCTTACACGCCGGCCGGCACGGAAGTTGCCGCGAACCTCGAGAGCGTGGTTGCAGCCAATAAGAAATTCGTCGCCGGATTTTCCGACGCCCAAAAATCCGGACTGCGCGACTTGACCAAGCGCATGGAGCATGCGACCTCCGATCTCGACCAGGAACAAGCGAAGCTTGGTCAGGGCCTGAAAGCGACAGCGCCCTCTGGGGCGGAAATTCTGGTGCGCGGCGAAGCGCTCGATAAAGCGCTGAGCGAATTTTCCAGCCAGCAACTCGCTCTGGGCCGCGAGATGAGCATCGTCGTGGCCAATGGAAGCGACTTGAGCTTCAATCTTCCCCCCGTGAAAAGGCCGGTCAGCATCGGAGGAAACAGTATCGCGGTCATCGTTTCCGGTGCGCTCTCGCAGATCGAAGAGCAGAATGGGCAGCGCACGTTCAAGCTGGAGATGACGGAAGATCTTTCCGACCTGCAGCAGAACATCAACCGGCTTCTGCATGCGGCACTTGACTCGGGCAGTTCTTGCGGCGAACGGATTTCCGTTCGCGAGGCAATGCTGACGCCCTCGTTTGAATCGGCCGTACTGTCTCTGCAATTGCACTACGAGCGATGGTCTTGCGTTGGGACATTTGGTCGCGCGAATTCAACCGAAATTGCCGAGAACGACGGCACCGTCGAAGTCAAACTTGCGCCATCGGTCGACAAATCGAACAATCTCAACCTGAATGTCGAGTTCGGCCGCATCGATGCCGGCAGCATGTTTACCGAGTCGCTGCGGTCCGGGGATCTGGGTGACGACCTGCGCGACAAGATTTCGCGCGCGGTTCTGGTTGCTGTTCGAGCTGGAACAGATTTCAAAAGGTCTCTTCCCTCCGCGCTCGAAAACTCTGCGCTGATTCAGAGCGCGAGATTTCATGACGCCGGAGCCGGTGTTCTGAGCGTGGTGCTCGAGGGAAAGACGCAGATCTCCAACGACCAGGCCAACCTGTTGGCGAGCCAGCTGAATCAGTCCATGGCAGAGAAGACAGCCGCCACGCAGTAAACCAATCAAATCATCCAACGCTTGGCGCGCGCCTCCTCCTACGGCTGCACGCTTTGAGTCAGCGACGCAGAGCTCTTCGCGACATTGGAGTCGCCGTGGTACGTTGCCTCTACTACGCTTGATCCCGCGGGCAAGGCCGAGGTCGCAAGCGTCGCCTTGCCATGGCTGAGCTCAGCGCTCCCCCAGCACAGTCTGACCCGCAGTGAAGGTCACCGGGCCGGCAAGCCCATGAATTCGCAGCGTCGGGCGGGCCGTCGAAGTTGTGGAGCACGGTTTGATTCCAGCCTCCGCTTCCGTTCGGCGAGATCTCAAATACCACGCCACATCCCAGTGGGTTCGTGCTGCAAGTCCCTCCCCCTATCGTCGTGCCATAGAAATTGCCCGCGCCGTCAGAGACAAGTGCGGACGCGGGATAGAGGCCATCCATTTTGCCCGTAAAAGTGTAGAGGACAGACTCCGTTTGAGCGTGCGATGGCTGAACTGCGCCTGCAAGAAACACACGAATCAGCAGTAGTGAAACTGGCAGCCATAGCGGCGAGCTGTGCCCGGTTGGTTGCGGCGTTTGATTGCGTCTCATGAAATACCCCCCTTTACGGTGGGCGCGACAGGGACGATCGTCAGTTCGTATCTGGGCAATCGGACTGAGCAGAACGAGAAAGGAATTACGACAAGGCGGGTGCATGGGAACCTCCTGCGCTGTGGTTCGCTGTGCGCTAGCGACGGTGAGCAGGGACGACGGAGAGTGTCGGAATCGCCAGCAACTGTGTTTCAGCCAAACCTTACGGCGAAGCGGCGATTTGTCGGTGATGCGGGTCACAGATGTTTCGCGGCACAACCAACGCCCGTCACGATGAACACGTGCGGCGCCAGGGGTTTCGGCTTGGCTGATTCCTCCTACCACGCCTGCGCTAGGCTGATGTCGCGCTCCGTCTGCGGTTCCATTCATGGAATGCGCGGCGCAAGAACGATTGCAGATTCCCCTCGGGCAAAATTCTCATCGGCACGGCCGGAGGGTCCTATCCGGAGGGTCCTATAAAGACTGGCACAGCATTTTCTATTCACCGGTCGTGAAGCCGCGCAGGGTTCATCCGATCGAATTCGCGCCGCGCTATACTGGAGCGCTCGTAAACGTTTCCACAACGGAGATTCTCAATGCGCCGACGCGCCATTGCGTCAGTTTTAGTTCTTATTTTGCTCGCGACAGCCAGCTTCGCCCAGAAAAAAGACGCCCTCGACTCTGAAGGCCACGCCTGGTGGCAGCATGCCGTCTTTTATGAAATTTATCCACGAAGTTTCGCAGACTCGAACAACGATGGAATCGGCGACCTCCCGGGGATCACGTCAAAACTCGACTATCTGCGCTGGCTGGGCGTCGACGCCATCTGGATCGCGCCCATGTTTCCCTCGCCGGAAGTCGACTGGGGCTACGACGTCTCGGATTATTTCAACGTCAACCCGGATTACGGCACGCTCGCGGACATGGACAAGCTGGTTGCCACGGGCAAGCAGCGAAACATTCGCGTACTGCTGGATTTTGTTTTGACTTACACCTCCGATCAGAATCCCTGGTTTCAGGAGTCGAGATCCTCGCGCACGAATCCCAAGCGGGAGTGGTTCATCTGGCGCGATGGCAAAGACGCGAGTCAGCCGGAAAAAACTCCGCCCACGAACTGGACTTCGCTTTTCGGCGGCTCGGCCTGGCGCTTCGATGCCGCCACCGGCCAGTGGTACTACCATTATTTTTATCCGCCGCAGCCCAATCTGAATTGGCGCAATCCGGAAGTCGAGAAGGCGATGTTCGACGTGACGCGCTGGTGGTACAAACGCGGCATTGCCGGATTCCGCCTCGATGCGGTCGACGTGATGTTCGTCGATTCGCAATTCCGCGATAATCCTGTTGTTGGCACCGAGAAGAACGCGCTCGGCGATCCCGTCGAGCGCGAAATTTACGACAAGAATCAGCCGGAACTGCACGGCGTGCTGCAGCGCTTGCGCAAAGTCGCCGACGAAAACAACGCTGTCCTGATCGGTGAAACCTGGACCAGTGACATTGCGCAACTCAAGCGCTACTACGGTGAGCACAACGACGAAGTGCAGATGCCCATGGACTTCATGTTCACCACCATCAACAAACTTTCTCCTCCGGAGTTTCGCCACCAGATCGACTGGATCGAAGGCTCCGGCGAATGGCCGGTGTGGGTGCTCAGCAATCACGACATCCGCCGCGTCTATGATCGCTACGGCGATGGCCAGCACAATGACCAGATCGCGAAATTAATGGCCTCGCTGTATCTCACGCTGCGTGGGACAGCGGTGATGTATTACGGCGAAGAGATTGGCATGGAGCAAAACGATCCCAAACGACCGGAAGACGTGAAGGATTCCCAGGGCCGACTGGGCTGGCCGAAAGAGAAGGGAAGAGACGGCGAGCGAACTCCCATGCAATGGACCGACAGCACGAATGCGGGATTCAGCACGGTTGCACCGTGGCTACCGGTCGACGATCGCTATAAAACGTACAACGTCGAGAGCGAGAAGAAAGATCCAGAATCGATTTTGAACTACTACCAGAAGCTGCTTACGTTACGGCATACGAACCCGGCTCTGCTGGAAGGCAAGTACATCGCGCTGAACGAATCGGATCCCAACGTCCTGGCCTTCGTTCGAAGCTACAAGGGTGAGAATGTGCTCGTGGTTCTGAACATGAGCAGTAGTGGGCAAACGATTAAGCCGGAGCTGACGCAGAATGCAATTGCGGCTAAGGAAGGCAAGACGCTGCTAAGCTCGTTCAATGCCCGGGAAGAGATGAATACGAACGAAATGACGATCCCGCCTTTCGGCGCCTGGATCGGAGAGTTGAAATAAATCCTGCCAAACTAAGTACTGACAACTGACAACTGCTCTTACGCTCCCACGGCGGCGTGATCGGCCAGTCGGCGCCGGTTGTAGCGCAGGGCGACGTTCATAAAAACGGAGCCCATGGGCGTCTCAAAGCAGATCATCAGCGCCTCGGTGTCTTCGCTGGTCTTGTCACCCTCCTGCGCGGTAAGAAGGAGCGGGGGATGCACGCGGAAGTGGAAGCCCTGGTCGTTCAGCGCCGAGATGGCGTTGCCGACGACCTGGTTGGCCAGCTCGAAGATGGTTTCCTTGATCAGCGCGTCGGACTCGGGCAGTTCGGCGCCCGCGTAGTGGCTGGCCACACGCACCGCCGTCTGCGGCTCGAGATCGAGCACGATTCGGCCTTCAATGTCGCCGGTGAGCGCGATCATTCCGGCCACGCCCTTGCGACGATAGGCGTCCTCTTCCATGGTGAGATTGCCCACCTTGGTTGTGCCCTGCAGGCCTTGTGACAACACGGCGTCGGCCGCGTTGATGAAAGGCTGGATCAGTTCCATCTTCATGGAATTAGGCTCCCGCTCCCGCCGCAGCCGTCACGGCTCCGTCTTCGCCCAGCACGTACTTGATGACTTCATAGAGCACTTCCGGCTTCACCGGCTTCTGCACGAAATGCCGCGCGCCCCGCTGCAGAGCGGCCACGATGTTTTCCTGGTAGCCGACCGAGGAAACCATCACGATGCGCGCTTCCGGGTGTTGTTGAACGATGCGTTCGGCCGCCTCGATGCCTTCCATCTGCGGCATGGTGATATCCATGAGCACGATGTCGGGATGGGTGCGGTCGAACTCGCTGATGGCGGTCAAGCCGTCGCCGGCCTCAGCCGCCACCTGCCCGCCGAAGGTTTCGATCATGCGGGCGAGGTTCTTGCGGGCAAACACGGAGTCGTCCACGATCAAATAGCGGACCGGCTGACCGTCTTTGCTGCGTTTCACTGGTGCAAACTGCTCCATACAGTCCTCCCTTTCCACTGCATATCATGCCCGGGTCCCTCCGACCAGATCACGCTGGTCATTGGCCAATGCCGTTTCCCGGGCTAAAGCTCTAGTTTCCGGCGCGTACGGCGCGCCCTGCGGATCCTGTTTCCGATCCCGCACTGCGCCCGCAAAGCGCCTGCAACGTCGCTCCCATCACGTCAAGCCCCACCACGCGCGTGGCGTAGCCGCGCTCGATCGCGGCCTTCGGCATGCCGTACACCACGCAGGAATCCTCGCTCTGCGCGATGGTTGTGCCGCCTTCCTTCTTGATAGTGCCCAATCCCTCGGCGCCGTCGTCGCCCATGCCGGTCATAATCACGCCGACCGCCTGCGACTTGAACTCCTCGGCCACGCTGCGGAATAGCACATCCGCACTTGGCCGGTGCCCATTCACGCGCGGTTCGTCACTGAGGACGGCAATGTCTCCCAACGGAAGCCTCTTGGCTTTCAAATGCCGGCTTCCGGGGCAAATCAGCACGCGCCCGGGCTGCAAAACGTCTCCGGACTGCGCCTCTTTCACCCGCAACGGGCAGACTTCATCCAACCGCCGCGCGAACATGTCGGTGAATCCATCCGGCATGTGTTGCACTACCAGGATGGTTCCCGGAAAGTCTCCCGGCAATTGCGACAGCAGATACTCCATCGCCTGTGGCCCGCCGGTGGAAACGCCGATCGCGACTATTTTTGTGGGCGCGGACGAGGAGGCCGAGGCCTTCTCCGGCTTCGCCGGAAGGCCGGACAGCATGCGCGGCTTGAGCTTGCACTCCGCAGCCGCTTTCACCTTGGCGATCAACTCCTTCGCCGTCTCGGTCATGTGGGCGGAAGCGTCTTTCGGCTTGGTGACAAAGTCGAACGCTCCCAGTCCCAGCGCCTTCATGGTGACCGTCGCACCCTCGGTCGAGTGGGAACTGACCACGATCACCGGCACCGGCTGCCGCCGCATGATCTCTTTCAGCGTGTCGATGCCGTTCATGCCCGGCATTTCCAGGTCAAGCGTGACCACGTTGGGCTTGAGTTCGTCGATTTTTTTCAGGCAGAACGTGCCATCCATCGCCGTACCGACGACTTCGATCGACTCATCCGACGCCAGCATCTGCGGAATCAGCTTGCGCATCAGCGCCGAATCGTCCACCACCAGCACGCGCACGGAATTTTTTTTCATGCCGTGCCTCCCGTGGGTGCGCTCATCGCCGACATCGCAATCCGCAGGCGGTCGGTGTGCGTCAACAGAAGGCCGGAGTTGGTGTGGCCTGAGTCTTCCGGCCGCGACTTGGCCACGTGATCGACCACGGCCGGCAGATTCAGGATCAGCACCACGCGCCCGTCGCCCAGAATCGACGCGCCCGAAACCAGATCGGTGGAGAAGGTCTGGTCATCGAGCGCCTTGATGACGAGCTCTTCTTCGCCCTCCAGTTGATCGACGATCAATCCGTACTTGCGCTCTCCCACCAGAATCACCAGAACGAACAATTTCCCTCTGCGTTCACCCTCGGGCGCCGGACGGCCGAGCCGCAGCAACGGCAGCACCTGATTGCGCAGCTGCAGCACTTCATAGTTATCGACCTGATGCACTTCCGACTCGATGGTGCGGGCAATCTCCATCACGGCATTGAGCGGAATCGCATACAGCCGCTGCTCGACCCAGAACAGCAGCGCCTTGATAATGGCCAGCGTCAGGGGCAGCTTCAGCCGGAACGTCGTGCCCTGTCCAACCCGCGTTTCGACGTTGACAGTCGCCTTCAGGCGGTGAAGCACGCTCTGCACAACGTCCATGCCCACGCCACGCCCGGAAACTTCCGTGACCTGTTCGGCGGTCGAGAATCCGGGACGGAAGATGAAGTCGAGGGTCTCGTTTTCGTTCAGCCGCGCGGCTTCTTCCGCCGTGGTCAGTCCCAGTTCGATCGCCTTGGCACGGATTTTGCCGGCGTCGATGCCGCGACCGTCGTCGCCGACCTCGACCACGACCTGATTGCCCTGGTGATACGCGTTCAGGCGAACCGTGCCGGCCGCCGCCTTGCCCAGCCTGCGCCGTTGGTCGGGGGGCTCAATGCCGTGGCTGATGGCGTTGCGCACCAGGTGGGTCAGGGGCTCGGCGATGGCATCGAGAATGCCCTTGTCGAGGTCGGTATCGTGCCCGCTGACCACGAGTTCGACTTCGCGGCCGCACTGCCGGGCTACATCGCGCACCATGCGCGGGAAGCGCCGGAACAGCTGATCGACCGGAACCATGCGGATCTTCATGACCGAGCGCTGCAGGTCGTTGAGCACGCGCGCCTGAAAGGCCATCGCGTCGAGAAATTTGCCGCGCAGAAGATCCTTCGGGTAACGCTTGCTGAATTCCTGCAGCGTCTGCTGCAGCATGGATTTGCCGATGATGAGTTCGCCCACCAGATTCAGCACGTTGTCGATGCGTCCAGCCTCGACCCGCAGAATGTTTTCCACCATGGCGGGAGCCGCGCTTGCTTCCGCTCCTGCCGGCGCCAGAGTTTCTGGGGCGTGAGTTTTTGGCTCCGCCGATTCTGCAACCGCGGCGGTCGCATCTTCGGCTGCGCGGGCGGGCCCCGTGCTCGCCGCCAGCATAATCTCCACCGAGACTTCTTCCACGATGGTGGGAATCTTGCATTTGGTGGCAATCTGCTCTGCCGTTGACACGGTGGCCAGCACGAACTCAATCAGCTTGGTTGCCGCCGGCGACTTGGCATCAGGACGCACCGCAATCACCGAACCCATCGTGCTGATGGCGTTTTGCACCAGCTGCCGTCCGGCGATCGGCATGGCGCAGTGCGGATCGATCTTCACCGAGACGTGAACCACGTCCTGGCCGCTGGCCTGCGCTTTGGTCATCGCCAGCTTCTCGTATTCAGTCCAGTCTGTGGCCGATCCGGCCGCCTTTCGCACGCCAGATTTTGCGCCGGCTGCTTTCCGCGTCCGCCGACCCTTGGGCGATGCCTGGGGCGCGGCCGTCAGATCCTCGATTTTCTTGCTCAGGCTTTTGGTGCTGGGCAGTTTCGTTCCGGCGCGATAGGCCGCGATCATTTCCGTGAACACGTCGGCGGCCGAAAAAGCGATCTCGGCGACAGCCGCGTGCGAGGCCGCTCCTTCCAGCGACAGTGCGTCTTCAAACTGATGGGCCAGTTCGCTCAGCTCACGCAGCCCGCAGGCCGCCGAGTCACCCTTCAAGGTGTGCACCGTACGTCGGATCGAGCGCACGATCTCCTCGTCGCCGGGAGTCTTCTCCAGCTTCAGGGCCTCGTCGTTCAGCGCCTGCAGCAGTTCCGTCGAGGTCTCAAAGAAGAGCTCCCGCAGTTCCGCGCCGCGCTCATCGGGGGAATTCGTCATACCTACTCTCTCGCCTCAACCCGCTGGTACGCTGTTCCACTGTCCTTATGCACCATCTGGAACTTCTGCGTGATGCCCAGCAGGCTCTCTGCGTGCCCCACGAACAGATAGCCGTTCGTGTTCAAGCAGCGGTAAAACTTTTCGATCAGCCGCTTCTGCTCGGCCTCATCGAAATACATCATCACGTTGCGGCAGAAGATCACGTCATTGCGCTGCGGCAGATACTCCGTCTTCAGGTTGTGAAAGTCGAAGTGCACCATTTCCTTCAGCGGTTTCTTGATGGCATAACGCTCGCCCACCTTGTCGAAATAACGCAGCCGGTAGCTGTAGTCGACCATCGACATCTGGTGCTCGCTGTAGAGTCCTTCCTGGCCGGCGCGCAGCACCGAATAGCTGATGTCGGAGGCCAGAACTTCAACCCGCCACGGCGGCGGAATCAGCGGCTTGGGCATGGGCATTTCCATGGGCAAGGGATTGCGCAGGTAGTAGTAGGCCAGGGCGTCGGTGACCAGCATGGCCAGCGTGTAGGCCTCCTGCCCGGTCGAGCAACCCGCACTCCATATGCGGATCGAGTACTCGCGACGCGTCGCCTTCTGCTTGAACAGCTCTTCCAGCACCGTCTTCTGGAAAAGATCCAGCTGCGCTTTGTGGCGGAAGAAGCTGGTCTCGTTGACGGTCAGATTTTCGAGAAGCTTGGTCAGCTCTTCCTTGCCCTGCTGGCTGATCAACAGCCGGTAATAGGCGTAGAAGGAGTCGGCTTTGCACTCCTTCAGCCGCCGCAGCAGGCGATCCTGCAGAAAGTGTGTGCGGCGCTCGTCAAAGTGCATGCCGCACTCCTGATAGACCAGCGCCTGCAACAGCTTCAGTTCCGCTTCCGTCAATATGGGAGCAGGTGCTGCTCCGGATGCGCTCATGTTTTGTCCTGAAGTTTCAAGGTTTCAGAGTTTCAAGGTTCCAGAGACCATCCCCGCTCGATCCCCGCCACCGGAAACTCTCTCGTCAGTCTGGCAACCTTGAAACGTTAAAACTTTGAAACCCCTGAAACTTCGAGTCTTTGAAACTTTGGCACCTTGAACCTGAATTTGCCTACTTCGCGGCCGCTCCACGCGCCTCGCTCTTTGCGGCCGGCTTCTTCTCGCCGTTCTGACTGGAGACTCGCAGACTCTCCGGCGCCAGCAGTTTGCTCATCTCGAGCAGCACGACCAGGCGGCCCTGAATCTTGCCCAGGCCGCTCACACAGTTCAAACCGCCCTCCTGAAACACCGCTGGTGGCGGCTCGACCGACTCGGCGGGAATCTTCAACACCTCAGAGGCCGAGTCCACGATCAACCCCGCCAGCCTGCCCGCGTGCTCAACCACCAGAATGCGGTTCTGCTTGCGCATCGTGGCTTGCTTTTCTCCGAAGCGCTTGCGCAGATCCATGACCGAAACAATCTTGCCCCGCAGGTTGATCACGCCCTCCAGATACTCCGGCGCATCGGGCACGGCCGTAATCTCCGGTACGCGGACGATCTCATGCAGCGAAGTGATGGGAACGCCATAGGTCTCGCGTCCCACCTGAAAGCCAACAATGTGAAGTTCTCGGCTCATGTTCGAAACCCGCTCGCAACCAATGACCTTGGCCAGATCCTGCCTTGCACTGGCCGGGCTCTAGTACTGTCCTCCCGCCGCCGCGCGCCGCGTTCCCCGGTTCGGCGCATCGCTTGGCCGGTTCTGCGCGGCCTCCTGCAGGGCGAAGCGGTCGAGCGACTCCAACAGTCCGCGCGACATCTTCGACATCTGTTCCGACGATGCCGCCAGCTCGGTCGACCCCGACGTCGACTGCTGCACCAGTTCGCGCATCCGTTCCATGGCCTTGACCACGGCCTGCGCTCCCGACGCCTGCTCTTCGACCGCCGAGTTGATTTCGTGCGTGATCTCGTTCAGCCGGGTGGTGGCCCGCGCGATCTGCGACGAGCCATGCGACTGCTCGTTGGTGGCCGCGCCGATTTCCTGCGCGAACTTGTAGACCTCGGTGACTACGTTCGAAATCTTGCGCAGCGCCGCGTTCAGCTCGCCGCCCAGTTCGAGACCCTCGTTCACGATGCCGGTCGAGCGGTCCATGTTCTCAACCGCCTTGCGGGCTTCTTTTTGAATGCTTTGGATCAGTTCGGAAATTTCTTTCGTGGACTGCGCCGACTTCTCGGCCAGCTTGCGGACCTCGTCGGCGACGACCGCGAAGCCCAGCCCATGCTCGCCCGCACGCGCGGCTTCGATGGCCGCGTTCAGGGCCAGCAGGTTGGTCTGTTCGGCCAGATCGTCGATGACCTCAATGATCTTTCCGATGTCATCGGCGCGCGCTCCCAGCGCGGCAATGATCTCTCCCGATGACGTGATGGTGGTGTTGATGCGGGTCAGACCGTCGGTCGCCTTTTCCATGGTGGCGATGCCGGAGTGCACTTCCTCGCGCGAACGGTTGGAGATGTCGAGCAGCACCTTGGCGGTATCGGCCACGCGCTGGATGGAGGCCACCATCTGGTCGATCGAGGCCGAGGTTTCACTCACGCTCGAGGCCTGCACCTGGGTTGACTTCACCATGTTCTGCACGTTCACGCTCATCTCGTGCATGGTCGAGGTGACTTCGTCGATCGCCGAGGAAGCCTGCAGGCCGATCTTGGCCGAATCCTCGGACGCGCCCGCCACCTGGCTGGAGGCGCTGGCCACCTGCGACGAGGCGTCCCGCACGCTGCGCACCAGGCCGCTCAGGCCGTCGATCATGCGCGCGAAGCCGTTGCCCAGCGTATCGTGAGAAGATCGCGGCTTGGCCTCGACGCGCAGGTCGCCGCCGGCAATCGACTCCGACACGCCGGCCATTTCCTTCAGGTACGTCACCATCTTCTGGAAGGTGCGGGCCAGCTCGCCAATTTCGTCGCTGCGGGTGACATCGATGTTGTGCTCCAGATCGCCGGTGTCTCCAATGCCGCGGGCCACGCTCATCAGGTTCGCGAGCGGCTGGGTAATCGAGTTGGCCGTGCGGTAGGCAATCAGCGCGCCCACCGATAACGCCACCAGCGTGAAAATCAGCGAAACGATGATCGTTCCCGTCGCCGCCGTCTCATCCGACTGCCGGCGCTCGTCGACCAGCTTGTGGTTTTCCACCACGGCTACATCCAGGGCGTCGGTCGAATTCTTCACCCACGACGACGCGTCTTTCTGCAGGTAATAGATCTGCAGTTCGGCCACGGTGGCGTTGCCCGAATCCACGTCCTTTCTCTTTTCGATCAGGGGTTGAGCGAACTCCTTGCCCCAGGACTGTTCCAGTTGCTGCACCTTGGTGAGGGCGTTGTTGACCTGGTCGGAGCTGGATTTCTCCTTGCCCTCCTCGACGCGGTCATTCAGCATGCGCAGGCCATCGTTCATGCGATCCACTTCGCGGGTATCGCCGCTGAGCAGGTAGTTGCTCAGATAGAGGCGGTTTTGCATCATCTGGAACCGGATCGAGTTGGTGATGTCCTCCAGCTTCAGAGAGGCCTGGGCCGCATCCTTGGCAGCGTGCTCGCGCCGCACGGCCAGATAGTTCACGATGAACAGCAGCAGGACCATCCCGAGGGTGAATCCGAAACTCCAGTACAGTTTTTTCCCGATCGTCATGCCCATCTCCTCAGCCCGCTCACTTCGGCGCATCAAACTTGAAATCAATTACTCCTGTGCTCTCTCCCGGTGCTGGTTCAAAACGCCATTTCCTGGCTGCATCCAGGGCCGCGTTGGCCAATACCGGATGGCCGCCAACCACGTGCGCTTCCTTCACCGTCCCGTTCGGCGCGACCACGACTTCGATCTTTACCGTGCCCGCGATGTTCATTCGTTTTGCCAGCTCGGGATACTCCGGCTGCACTTTGGTCTTTGCCCTCCGCAAAATCTCTTCGTTTTGCGCTTGCCCATGTAAACAGATCGGTCTCACCGCAACGACAAGAACCACAACGGCCCCCACAAGAGCCGCGATTCGTCGAGACACAATTCCTCCTCGGTCGATAAAGCTGGTGAGCAGAGTTGGTGCACGGAGCGGGCCACGTGCGACTTCCTGAAAAAACCGAAGTAATAAGAAGTATCCCCATGAAAAATAATGTCTTAATGGATGTCAGACGTATGGACTCAGCGGGCCGCATGGCTTAGACGAGTCTCATCGTCGGTCCGAGCGTGTCGCCTTCTCACTCTGAGATGTCTGTCTCATTCCTATGCGGGATTTGTTACCGAGGTACCTATTTTCCGGCATTTTCCTTGACTCAAAATGAGATGACACGATATTTTCCATTTAGATTCAAGCACTTGTGAATCGCTAACACTTTGTCGCAAGCACGGGCGAAGCACTGAACGCATCTGGCCCCATTTCGGTCCTGTCGTCTGCGCGGAGTCCCAACGCCGCGCATGACGAATCCTTTCAGAAACTTCTTCAGCGTATCGCCGCTCAAGCCAGCGGGCCGATAGACGCAAGTTCCCTGATTCGTTTGTTTTGCCAGTCTGCGCGCGAGTACTTCCAGGTTTCCGGGGTTTGCTTCTGGCGCTCTCAACCGGATAGTGTCCTGCTGGGCGAACAGGCGGATGGTCGAGTGGCGGAGCGTCTCATTGCGATACGCCTGCGCTACGATCAGAGCGTTGTCGCGGGAGATGCACAACGCAAGCGCCGCACTATCTTTTCCAATCGCGTGGAAAGTGCCTCCGATCCCGTTCTGGCCGACTCGGATGTCCGTTCCGTTCTGGCCGTTCCGGTTTTGGTCTTCAACGAAGTGATCGGCCTGGTCACGTTTCTTCATGACACGGAGGGCTACTTCAACGAGGACCTCGCCGCCAAAGCCACAATCCTGGCAGGACAACTTGGCAGCCTGCTCGAAGCTGCGCGTCTGAACGAAACGGCGCGCGAGGAACATCGCCGCGCAGAGATTTTGGCCGACGTGGCCCACGCTCTTCACGGCAGTCCCGACGTTTCCGCCGTCATTGAGGCGCTGGCCGACCGCTTGCGGCTCCTGCTGCAGACCAAACTGGTTTGCGTGCTGCTCAAGCGCGATGGTCCTTTCGAACTGCGCGCGGTCTCGGCAGAGACTCCGCAACTGGCGAACCTGGCACGCTCACGACACGACCGCCAGACCCTGCGCTTCGCCGCCAACCTGGCGCAACGGGCTGTCTCGGCCGGAGAACCCATCACACTTTCCATCGGCGCCGAAGTCCACTCGCTGGGGAATCTGGCGGCTGCGGGGATGCTGATTGCCGCGCCCCTGCGCACCTCCCGCACCCAGGGCGCGATCCTGGTCTACCCGCGCGAGAATGGCGTTTACACGGCAGAAGAGCGCGCGCTGGTTTCGGCCATTGCCGGTTTCGGCGCGGTCGCGGTGGCGCACGCCGAACTTTATGCCACCGCGCACGCGCAAGCCCACGAGCTTCATCAACTTCTCGAAATTTCCTCGGCCCTAAGTTCCAGCCGCGATCTCGACCACTTCCTCGAGGGCTTCGTCGTCCACGCTGCCGATTTCCTCGGCTATGGCCGCTGCTTCATTGCTCTGCTCGAAAACGATCAGTTCCAGGTTCGCTACGGAGTCGAGAAGGGTCAGGCGCAGCGGGTAAAGCAGATTGTTCCTGAAGGGGTACTGACGCAAGCACTGCGCAATAAAGATGTTTTTTCCACCGACGACGCCAGCCGCGTCTCCGGCGTCAATGTGGAAGCGGTTGCGAAATTTCATTTGAAACAGTTGCTCGCTGTTCCCCTGCTGGGCACCAGCGGAAAACTTCTCGGCATGTTCGGGGTGCTTGACCGGATCGATGGCAGCGGCATTTCGCGCGAAGACACACGCCGCGCGCGGGCACTTTCCAATCAGGTTGCAGTTGTGCTCGAGGTCGCCAACAATCTGCACCTTTCCGAACAACATCGCCGCCGCGCCGAGGCTCTTATTGAGCTGGCCCGGGAAATCGATGGCGCTTTACTGCTGACCGAATTTTCTCGTCGCTTCGTGCGCCGGGCGGTTGAACTGACCAACTCCAGCGCCGGACTACTCGCTATCTTGCAGGAGGGACGCTGGCTGATTGCGGCCTCTCATCCAGGGGCCGAATCCACCCAGGCGGAATCGTCGCATGCCCAAACGTCGCATGCCCAAACGTCCGCGCCGCAATCCTCAACCGCCCAATCAACGCCCGCCCGATCAACGACCGAGCCGGCTCCTGCCCATGAGCGCGTGCTGCCGTCGTCGTTTGCCGAATCCATCTCGAGGCACGAGCAAATCGTGGTATCGGGATCGGCAGAACAGCTTGTGGGCGCAGAGACTGCCTCCGAGCTGCACTGGACCGAGTGCACACGGGTTCGACTCACCGGCGCCAACGGGAATCTTGCCGGATTGCTCTGCCTTACCGGATACCCGCATCCGCTCGATGCCGAAGATCACGTTTTTCTGGAAACCATGGCCAGCCATGCGGCCATGGCGCTCGACAATGCGCGTCTGTTTACCCGCATCGAGCAGGCCAATCGCCATTGGATGGCCATCTTCGATGCCATTACGGACTTCATCGTCGTGCACGATGTCAACGACAAGGTCCTGCGCGTGAATCGCTCCCTGGCCACGATGATCGGCGTCCCGCCTGCGGAGTTGATCGGTGTCAACATGCGCGCCCTGATGGCGCTGACCAGCCAGTCCACCTCGTATTCGTGTCCTTTCTGCCGCTCCATGGCCGAAGAGGCCGACGAATTCGTGCACCCCGTCTTTGACCGCACCTATTTGGTCTCCACTTCGCGCGTGCATGGAAACGCCGAAGAGGGAGTGCAGACCATCCACGTGCTCAAGGACATCTCCGACCGTCGCGAGGCCGAACGCCGCTATCGCGAACTCTTTGACAATATTCAGGAGGGCCTGTTTTTCTCTACGCCGAATGGCCGCTTCGTGGAGGTCAACGACGCCATGGTGCGGATGCTGGGCTACTCTACGCGGGAAGAGTTGCTGCAGGTCGACATTCCCACCCGGATCTATTTTTCTTCTGAGGAGCGGGAACGCCACCGCGCGCTCATGGAAGAACACGGTAGCCTGCGCAACTTTGAAACCACGCTGCGCCGCAAAGATGGATCTCCAATTCACGTCTTGATCAACGCTTTCGGCCTCTACGACCACACCGGCCAACTCACACAGATACGCGGGCTGATGCTCGACGTGACTGGCATACGCACCTACCAGTCTGAACTTCACCGGGAACGCGATTTTTCGGCCAAAATCCTGGGCAACACGCAGAGCCTGATTCTTGTCGCCGACACCGCCGGCCTGGTCAGCTACGCCAATCGCCGCTGGTCCGATGCCGGATTTGAGCAGCGCGAACTGCTCGGCCGTCCCTTGCTCGATCTGGCAGCGCCCAGTTTTGGCCGTCCGCTTGCCCATGCACTGGAGAGCACGCTGAATGGTCAGCAGGTCGACAATCTCGAATTGCAGATCATCCGGCGGTCCGGTGCGGCCGGTCAATTCTCCGCCAATCTCAGCCCCATGCGCGACGAGCAGGGAACCATCACCTCAATCGTCGTCGTGCTCACCGACATCACCGATTCTGCCGTTTTGCGCGACAAGCTGGTGCACGCCGAAAAAATGGCCGCAGTCGGGCAGCTTGTCTCCGGCGTGGCGCATGAAGTGAATAATCCGCTGACCGCGATTCTGGGTTTCGCTGATTTGCTGATGGAGAATCCTGATCTGCCGGAAACGGCGAGGAAGGACTTGCGAGTCATTCTGCAGGAAGCGCAGCGCACCAAGCAGATCGTGCAGAATCTGCTCAGCTTTGCCCGCCAGATGCCGCCGCAGCGCAGCGCCGTACAGCTCAATACCATCCTGCGCCGCACCATCCAGTTGCGCTCCTATGACTTGAACAGCCATGGCATCGAAGTCATCGAGCATCTCGACGCGGAATTACCCGAAGTATTGGGCGACGCACATCAACTACAGCAGGTGTTTCTCAACATCCTGAACAACGCCTACGATGCCGTGCACGAAGTGGGGCGCCCGGCGCGCATCGAGATCATGTCGACCAAATCGGGCGATTGCGTGGAAGTTTCTTTCTGCGACAACGGCGACGGCATCACCCAACCCGACCGAATTTTCGATCCTTTTTTCACCACCAAGGAAGTCGGCAAAGGCACCGGCCTCGGTCTTAGCATCTGCTACGGCATCGTGAAAGAACACGGCGGCGACATTCTCTGCCACAACAATCTTGGCGGCCAGGGCGCAACCTTCATTGTGCGGCTGCCGGTTACCACCCACACCGGTCGCGGTGTGGCCGCAGGAGTCGAATCATCATGAGCCTACCCGCTCTCAAACCTACGATTCTGCCGGTCCTCCTTATTGAAGATGAGCCGGCTGTCATGGCCTATGTGCAAGCCGCGCTCGAGCGCAGCGGATATCCCGTCGTCTGCTGCGACTCCGGCGTGGAGGCGCTTCGACTGCTCACCAACGGATCATTCCTTGGCGTGGTCAGCGACATGCGCACGCCCGGCGGGGTCGATGGTGGCCAGGTGCATGCCTGGATCGCCCGCCATCGTCCCGACTTGAGTTCGAAGATCGTTTTCATCACCGGCGACATCGCCAATGAAGAAACCGTCGCCACGCTTCGCGAAACCGGCGCTCCCTGTGTGGAGAAGCCCTTTCGCGTTCAACAATTCATCGACGTTGTCCAGCAAACTATGGGGAAAGCGCAGTGAATAGTGCAGTGAACAGTTCCGTATCCAGCCCGATCAGCAAAGAAGATTTGAGCATCCGCCTGCTGGTGGTTGATGACGAGCAGAGCATCCGCAAACTTTGCGTTACCGTTGGCGAAGCGCTGGGCTTTGTCTGCCTCGAGGCCGAAAGCGGTGAGTCTGCGCTCGCCCTGCTCGAAGAGCAGCCAGTCCACATGATCTTGTCCGACATGGTTATGCCGCGCATGTCGGGGCTGGAGTTTCTGGAACGCGTCAAGAAACTTCTCCCTCGTACCGAGGTCGCGCTCATGACCGGCCACGGCTCGATCGAAACCGCAGTCCAGGCCATGAAACTTGGCGCCTACGACTACATTACCAAGCCGTTTTCGCCGCTGGAGGAGCTGCGCCTTTTCCTGCGCCGCATGGCCGATAAAATCCGTCTGGTCGAGGAAAATGAATTTCTGCGCCAGCGCATGGATTCGGAGACCGCCGTCCACGGCATCGTGGGATCATCCGCGAAAATTCAGGAAGTGCTGCGCATGGTTTCGCGGTTGAAAGACACGCGTACGCCTGTCCTGATCTACGGCGAAAGTGGTACGGGGAAAGAGTTGGTCGCGCGCGCCATCCACTTCCGCGGCGCATTCGCCTCGCGGCCGTTTGTGGCCGTCGATTGCGGATCGCTCGTTCCCACACTGATCGAAAGCGAGCTCTTCGGCTACGAAAAAGGAGCTTTCACCGGCGCCCTCAAATCGAAGCAAGGACTTTTCCAGGCCGCTGACGGCGGCACAATTTTCCTCGACGAAGTCGGCGAACTGCCGCTCGAGCTACAGGCCAAGCTGCTGCGCGTACTGCAGGAAAAGGAAGTGCGTCCGGTCGGCTCGAACCAGCGGGTGAAAGTCGATGTTCGCGTCATCGCGGCCACGAATCGCGATCTTGAAACCGCCTATAAAACCGGCTCATTCCGCAAAGATCTCTATTTTCGCCTCAACGTCGTCGCCGTTCATGTGCCCGCTTTGCGCGACCGCCGCAGCGATACGCCCCAGCTGGTGCACTGGTTCCTCGATCGCTACGCGCCCGGATCCGAGCTGCACGTTTCCAGTGCTGCCATGAAGGCGCTCATGCAATACGACTGGCCGGGAAATGTTCGAGAGCTGGAAAACTGCGTGGAACGCGCCGTGGCCCTCGGCAACGGACGCGTGATCGATCTCGGCGATCTGCCTCCGGCGATTGCCAGCTGCACGTCAGCCACCGCGTCATCAGCCGCAGCCAGCTCGCATGCGCCTGGTCTTTCGTCGATTCATCCATCGGTGCAAACTGCTGCGCACCTCGCCGTTCCTCACGGGGCTATGCATGCTGCGGTTCCTCACGTCACGGTTCCACATGTCGCGGCTCCGCACGTCGCGTCCCCACACGTGGAAAGAGCCGGTGTGCTCGATCCCGATCTCGCGGCCACATCCGCAGCGCCGGCGCCTCCGCCCACTACGGATCTCGAGGACCTCGAGCGCGCCACCATCCAGCGGGTTTTCGAGCAGGTGAAAGGCGATAAAGCCCTTGCCGGACGCATGCTCGGCATCTCGCGGGCCACGCTCTACCGCAAGCTGAAGCGCTACAACATCATCGCCGGCTCGTCCGATTCGTCCATTCCCACTTTGCAGTGAAGCTGCGACGAGATGGAAGGATCTTCCTGCAGTTCTTAAGCTTCAGAATCACGGTTTCTTTGGCAGTGTCGCACACTGCTCCGCCGCTTCCTTAACCAGAAAGCCCATTTTCGGATGGCTCGGCTCCAAATCCACGTGAATGCCGCTTTCCCGCAATGCCGCTGACGTTACCGGCCCGATCGATCCCACAAAAACTCGCGTCAATGCTCGCAGCATCTCACCCCGCAAGACCATCTCCTCGGCGATCTGCAGCAAATGTCGTATTTGCACCGCGGCAGTCGCCAGCAGCACGTCGACCGCACCTCGCGCGATGGCCTCGACGGCTTCCCGCAACGCAGTGGTGTCCTCGGGCAGACTCCATGCATAGATGTGAAGCGGTAGAATCCTCGCCCCGCGTTCCGCCAGCCCCGCCAGCAGTTCCGGACTCGATACGCCATGCTCCTGCACGGCCACCGATCGCCCCTGTAACGGGATTGCATCCCGCTTTTCATCGAGCATCTGCAGAAGTTCCCGCCAGGTATTCGGTTCAGGAACAACTGCCGTGACCGGCACACCCAACTCGCGCAAGGCTGCGACCGGCTTTGGTCCCCGCGCGATTACGGTTACCCCGCTCAGAGCCGCGACGAACTCCTCCCGTGGACAGATAGCCCTCGCCGACTCGGCGAGCGCGCGCGTCCCGACTCCCGTCAGAAAGATGACAACATCGAGTTCGCCATTCCTCAGCGCCCTGACGAATTTCGCCACATCGCCGTGATCCTCTGCAGGAACTTCCCGGGTCGCCGGAGCGATAATCGCGCGGCCCCCATGGTTCGTGATGAGCTGTGCCATCTCTCGCGCACGCCGGCTCTCCAGCGCCAGAACGCGCGCACCCTGAAATCCTGTTTTGCTGTGAACGTCTTGGGGCATGGACTACAGACTAGCGCAATTGCCCAGGCGGGAGGCAACATCATCGACTGCGGCAATTCCCGCCTGGTCATGCTGCTTCCAGTGGCAAGCCCGCAGGTGATTCTTCACGCACTGCGCTGGGCTCAATTTTCCTGCGCGCAAACGCGGCGTACATGGCCAAGCCGACGAACACCGATCCGCCAAGCAGATTGCCGAGCGTGACTGGAATCTGATTCCAGAGCCACCATTGCTCCAGGGAAACTTTCGCACCCATCAACATTCCCGCCGGAATGAGAAACATGTTCACGACGGAGTGTTCAAATCCCTGAGCAAAGAACGTGAAAATCGGCAGCCAGCAGGCGACGATCTTGCCCAGCGTCGAGCGCGACGTCATTCCCATGACCACGCCCATGCAGACCATCCAGTTGCACAACACGGCTTTGACGAATGCGATCGCCAGGCCGAGTCCGCCGAGTTTTGCATAGCCGAGCGTCTTCGCCTCAGCCGCGGCGGCGATCAGAGCCGCCGCACCAGTTGGAGCGGCGCGGAAGAATTGCGTCTGCACGGCCGCGTAGAGCAGCGCGTAGAACATTGCGCCGAGGAGATTGCCGAGGAAGACATAGGCGAGATTCAGCAGGGCTGTGCCAAAACCCGCCTCGCGCCCAAGCAGGGCCAGTGGAACTAGGGAAAAGCTTCCGGTGACCAGCTCCAGCCCGAGTACAACAATCATCGCGAAACCGACGGGGAAAATGATTGCGCCCACCAGAGGTGGCAGCCCTTGCGCGTTCGAGGCGAATGCAAGACTTGTCGCGAATGCCAGCAGGGCGCCGGAGATCGCCCCGCGCAAAAGCAGCCGCGCGGCTGGAAGATTGAGCTTTGTTTTTCCGGCATCGATCATTGCGCGCACAACATTTGCCGGATCCACGTAGTCCATGAGAGTTCCTTTCCAGACAGACATCTAAATGTGCTGCGGAACGGGCCCCGATAAGAACGGGCCGCGGGTGATGTTGCTCTAGCTTGCCTCCGGTATGGGAAAATCCCCAACGCCGCCGCCGATCTCGCCAACCACCTCATCCTGATCCTCATGGGACACGAATGGAAACACCTGCTCTTGTTTATCTTTATCCATATCCATGCGTTTCAAGATGCGGCTTACGACCTCTGGCAGCGTCTCATCGCAGGCTGCAATCTCCACAATCTGTTGTCCGGCTGCCGCATGCGGCCCGGTGCGTCCGCCTGCATAAATCGCAACCGCGTCGACCATGTCTTCGCCAATTCGCGCCTTGAATCCGCGAAAGCCGATGTCGGCGGCTTCATGGTTCCCGCATCCGGCCGGGCATCCCGACCAATGCATCCGAACTGGATTCCGCCGGGTACCCAGCTGCTTCTCCAGAGCGCTCGCCAGTTTGGCGGCGTGCCCTTTGGTGTCAATCTGCGCCAGATTGCAGTAGTCGGTGCCGGTGCACGCCACCAGACAGCGCCGAAAAGGCGAAGGGCCCGGCGAAAGCTCCTGCAGCAAATCTTCTTCCAGCAACTGAGAAACCCGATCCACGGGCACATTCGGCAGAACCGCATTCTGCCCGGTCGTAAGGCGAATCTCACCGTTCCCGTAGTCGTCGGCAAGCCGAGCCAGTTCTTCCATCTGCTCGGGATAAATCCGGCCTTCGGGTACGCAGAGTCCAATGGATCGAAACCCTGGCTGCTTCTGCCAAGCCACACCGAGGTGATCGTTGTCATGGCTGCCGCGCACATCTCTTCCTGCCGGGGACAGTTCATGGTCCAAACGGTTCACGAGTTCGTGCCGCAATCGCGGCAATCCCCATTCCTCGATCAGGAATGCGAACCTGCATTTCGAGCGTGCTTCGCGCGGGCCGTGATCGCGGAAGACGCGAATCAGCTCAGCCGCGACCCGCGCCGCGTCATGGGGTTCCACAAAAATGTCGAGCGGCGAGGCGATCGTGAACCCTCCCGAGCCCATCTTGCCGCCCACCAGTATGTTGAAACCGGCACGGTCTCGCCGCATGGCCGGAATCAGCGCCAGATCCTGGGACTCGCTGTGGGTGCAGTTTTCCAGACATCCCGTGACCACCACATTGAACTTTCGGGGAAGATTCGTGAACTCCGGATTGCCGTCTTCGCCAACGATCGCCCGGTCTAGTTCCTGTAACACGAGCGACGCATCGAACAGTTCGTTGATCGTCAAGCCGGCGAGCGGACAGCCGTTGATGTTGCGGACGTTGTCCATTCCGGTCTGCAGCGAGTGCAAATCGACGCCGCGCAGCTTATTCCAGATTTCGGGCAGACTCGGCAGAGCGAAGCCGCGCAGTTGAATCTGCTGGCGCGTCGTGACGTCGAGTACGCAATTCCCCAGCCGGCGCGACAGGTCTGCAATCGCCCGCATCTGTACGCTGCTGGTGAACCCATTTGGCATGCGGATGCGCATCATGAAACGGCCGGGGGTCGGCCGTCGGTAGAAGACTCCCACCCATTTGAGCAAATCCTTCTCCGCCGCGGTCAGCGATTCATGCCCTTGCGCTATCAGCCGCGCCAAATCTTCACGGATTCGCAGGCCATCGCCGTTCTTCAGAGCTTTCGCGACCTCGGCCGCATTCGATCCTGCCCGCATTTCACCCCCAATTTGATCAAGGTTGTGCTATCAAGCGAATGGTTAGCACACGAAAGGCGAGCATTAGAAATGCAAAATACGAATCAGTTGGATCACGCGAGAACGGACAAGTCGGGTGCGGAAATTTGCCGCGAAATATGCCCGATTTTCGGAGGGCGTCCTCATTTTCGCAAATGAGACGCATCGAATCTTTGCGTTGCGAAAGGTTGAGGATGGTCTGCCACGTAAGTGAATCTGGCAGCGCGGATCGACGTTCTTGCGGTGGCAAGGCGGCCTCGCTACGAACTTTTTGCTGCTTGGCGAGCACCCAGGGCGCAGGCTCAAGGCTTCGAACTTGAGACAGTGTCTCAGGATGAGACTCGACCGACTTTTCGCCTCACATTTTGCTCTTAGAATTGCCGCTAACCCTATGAAAATCCTCCCACCTCGGTGCTAGTCCTTCCGTTCGCAGAGATGGCTGCCGTGTTGCTCGATTCTCACGTGAACCGCGGATTCCGGCTCCCCACAGCTCTTCCTAACCGGGAAGAGGGGAGCCCAACCGCACTTTAGAAGCATTCGGCAATCGGCACTCAGCATCCGGCCAGAAAGTCTGCGAAAGTTCTCCCTGGCTGAATGCGGATGGCTGACTGTTGATTGCTGGCAAAGGGACAAGTTGGCACAACAAGGGACAGCGACCGCACGCTCCGCGCAGAACGCCAGCAACGTGGCGGGGCTGGCCCGTTTCTTTCCTGAGGCCAGCCCGGTGCGCATCCCGGTGCAACTGGCTCGCATCGTGCACAGCGAAGAGGTCGCGCCCAAGCCGGCTTCCGCAAACTTTACCGAAAGCACGGTCATCGAATTCGGCACTCCCCGCGAAGTTCTATTTGCCTGCAACACGCCGCTCGAGTTCGCCGATGGTGTTCGCCTGCGCAACTCTGACGGCTCGCTCGATATTGAGGCTTCCGTCGTCGCCGTGCAGTATCACCCCGGTCAAACCATCGTAGCGGCACGCTTTCGGCGCGAGGTTCCTAACTGGATCGTGAAATCATGACTCCTTCCACACCCGTACAAGACCTTGCCACGCAATGGAACCTGGCCCGCCGGCTCTATCCCATTTATTTCGAGCTGGCGCGCGAGTTCGTCATTGATGTCAAGGCCTGCAGCGATCTCGAAACCGGCAACGAAACGCCCGGCAAAGAGGCCGTCCAGCAGGCCAACCGCTGGCTCGAAGAAATGGACCAGGCCATCCACGTGCACCAGTTGCGCCAGTTCCTGCAGACCAGCTCGCTTGTCGATCAAGACGGCATCACCAGCCTCATTCACCATTTCATCGCAAAACCAACGAAGAGCGATGCGATACGCGACAAGATTGATTTCCTGCTGGTGCAATATTTCAGCCAGCTCGCTCCCACCGGCCTCGCCGACGCTGAGGTCGATCTCGCTTATGTGGCGCACTCTCTCGAGCCGGTTCTCGGCCAGATCGAACTGAAGCAGCCGGTTTGGCTAAACGCGGTGGACCGCATCCTCGAAGCCGCACGGCGCTGCAAATCTTTGGACGAGCTTCTGCATGGCGGAATTCTTGAGCAAGGTCGCAAGGCCAAAGCCCAGGCAGGCGATCTGTTTTACCTTCCCGTCGCTCTGGTCGGCTTCACGCGCTTCGGATATCTGATGCGCCGCGTGTTTTTCCGCCTCATGTTGGGCGATCTGAACATCATTCTCGACGGCCTCACCGAACTCGAGGAAAAGGGCGTCACCACCATCGACTGCCGGCGGGCACAGTTTTCCGCCGAGGAACCGATCCTGCGCCTGCGCATGATTTGCCAGTCGTGGAAGGTGATGTTTCAGGCGGAATATTCCTCCGGATCGCCGTTGCGCATGCTGGTCGATCTGCGCGCCTCGGTCGAGCATGCCCTTGGCCGCGGAAAAGCGGCGGAGGCGCAAGCCAACGAAAAACCGGCTGCCGCAAAACCTGGCGTCGCGGCGAAACCGGCCGCTGCGGCCAAACCGCCTGCGGTCCAGGCGAAACCTGCAACGGCAAAGCCTGCGGTGCCGGCGAAGTCGGCTGCAGCCACAAAGCCAGCAACCAAATCCGCCCCTGCTCCAGCCCCCAAGACGGCGAAAACTGCGGCCGCAGCCGGCGCGAGTGCCGCCAAAACTGTAGCCAAGGCCCAAGCCACCCCTGTAGCGAAGGCGAAGCCGGCTGCGCCAGCGGCTCCGGCTGAATTTGAAGTCTCGGGTACGCCAGGATGGGATCCGGATTCAGAATCGTCCAAGTGAAGAATTGAAAACGTCTCCGGTTGCGGGAAAGGCCAGCAAAACAATCACCGGTCGTTGAGAACTAAGAATCGATAGCCGAGAACTAAGAAACTGACGACTGACGACTGAGAATTGTCGACTGAGAACTGAACTCGTGGACACTCCGACCGTACTGATAATTTCCGATGACGCCGAGCTCTCGCGACGCGTGACCGCGCGCTGGCAGGCGGAGCGCACCGTTCCCACGTTCACGCTTCTGAGTGGGGAACTCTGGCCGCGCTTCGCTGTTGATGCCTTCGACGTTGCCATAGTCGACAACCTGCGCCGTGATCTGCTCTCTGTCGTCCTCGAACCACTGCACTCGACCGGCCAGCCGATTTTCTTTCTCTGCCATGAGGGCACGACGGACCGGTTGATCCGCGATCGCTGGCCGCGCGTAACCATCCTGCGCCGCAATCCGCACGGAAGTGAAAATCCGCGAGAGGGTGCAGCCTGGCTGGACACTCTCGTTTTCGCCGCCAGTGAGGCTGTACACCGTTCGCGTGCCGAGGCCCGCGCGCGGGCTGCGGAGACCAGCTGTGCGGCACTCGAGCGCCAGGCCACGCTGGGACGCTACATGCTGGAAATGCGTCATAGCCTGAACAACGCGCTCACTTCCGTGCTGGGAAACTCCGATCTGCTGCTGCTCGAGCCGGGCAGTCTTTCGGCGCAGACCCGAGCCCAGATTGAGACCATTCGCAACATGGCGCTGCGCATTCACGAGATCATGCAGCGCTTTTCGTCGTTGGAAAAAGAGATGAACGTGGCAGCGCAACAGGCCGGAACCGACGCAGCGCACCTGTACGCGTCCACAAGCGCGGGCCGTTGAACACAAATGAATTGAAGATGCGGACCTCGACACCAAAGACTGAGAACTGAGAACTGGGAAGAACTGGAACCGAAATGCATAGATTAATGGCGGGCGTCACCATTCTCGAACATGAACTTTCCGAGCTGCGCCTCGTCGTCGAACGGCAGACCGGCATCCTGCTCGATTGCCCGAATAGCGCTCTGGTCGCGCACCTTGCCGAATATCTGGAAAAGCACGAACTCGATTCGCCTGCTGCCGTGATTGATCGCCTGCGCGCGAGCGATCAGGAGCCCTCGGTTGTTCCCGATTTTCTCGACGGCATTCTTAACGTCAGCACCGGTTTCTATCGCCATCCTGGAGCGATGAACGCCCTGGCTCGCGTGGTGGTTCCTCAAATCTACGCCCGCAAGTCCGAAGACGGGCCCTGCACCCTGCGCATATGGAGCGCCGGCTGCGGAACCGGCGAAGAGGCTTACTCCATCGCCATGGCGCTGTGCGATGCCGCGCCCAACGGCAGCGGCTCAGCGAATGGCGCTGCGAAGGATGTTCGCGAAAAAGACGCGCGCGACAAGGATGTGCGCGAAAAAGACGCGCGCGAGAAGAACGGATCCAGCCGCAACGGCGGCGTCGATTGCTCCAGCGTTCCCGCGTTGCCGGCCACCAAGGACTGGTCTGTGCACATTGTCGGCACCGACCTGTTGCCCTCAGCCATCCAGGCCGCCGAGCGTGGCTTGTATCCACAGTCGGCGCTTACCGGACTGCCTCCCGCAACCATCCGCTCCTGCTTTTCGAAAATTGGAATCTCCAGCGCGAGCCAGAATGGCTCGCAGGAAGCCTTACTGAACGGATCGTCGAACGGGTCTTCCAACGGGACGTCCAATGGAACGTCCAACGGAACGACGAACGGCAACGGAAGCACCGCACACCTGCTGGTCAAGCCACGCCTGCGCAGCCTGGTGACATTCAACACCATGAACCTGACCAAGCCGGTCTACATCGGGCGCTTTGACTGCATCTTCTGCATGGACGTGCTGCCGCATCTTTCCCGCGCCCAGCGCACCGCGCTGCTGGAACGTCTGCACCTGTACCTTGAGCCCGGTGGATATCTTTTCTTAAGTCAGACCGAAAAGCTTTCCGCGGCAAATTTGAACTTCCGCTCGGAAACTTTCGACGGCTACACCTACCATCGCAAGCCGCTCGCCGCCAGCGCGGCGTACGGAAGATAAAACAGACTATGTAGGGACAGCCGCCCTCGGCTGTCCAGTCGAGCGAAGCTCGACAATGCCTACCTTTCGTGATAGACTAAGCTAACTTAACTTAGTCTATGAAGACCGTTAACATCCATGCAGCGAAAACCCAGCTTTCCAAACTGGTAGAGGAAGCTTCTCAGGGAGAGCCTTTCATCATCGCGAAGGCCGGCAAGCCGATGGTGAAAGTCACGGCGCTGAACGCTCCCGTCGGAAAAGAGATCAAGCGCCTCGGTTTCATGGCGGGGCAAATCTCCGTGCCGGACGACTTCGACCGCATGGGCGAAAAAGAAATTGAACGCCTCTTCAGCGGCGGAAAATGAAGCTGTTACTCGACACGCATCTGCTGCTGTGGGCCGCCGGCCAGCCAAATCGCCTATCCGCTGCCGCCCGAAAACTCATCGACGCTCCCGCGAATGAGCTTCTCTTCAGTGCGGCGAGCATCTGGGAAGTCGCCATCAAGCGTGGGCTAGGCCGGAAAGATTTTCAAGCAGACCCGCGATTGCTTCGTCGCGGCCTGCTCGACAATGGCTACAGCGAACTGCCCGTTCTAGGCGAACATGTGGTCGTGATCGACAGTCTACCGCCCATCCACAAGGATCCTTTCGACCGGCTGCTGGTGGCGCAAGCCACCGTGGAAGGGATTACGCTGCTCACCGAGGACACCGTTGTCGCGCAGTACCCTGGGCCGATACGGATGATGTAAGGACGAACCCGTCGATCGCTCAGAGCGGAGTCCCCGCAAGCAAAGCTTCGGTGTCGGTTGCCCCACCCTTGTCCCTGCGCTATTTGCAGGGACAGGGTGGGAGCTTGTAAAGCTGCCCACCCTCTCGCAAAAGACGCGAGAAGGGTGGGGCAACCCCGCTAACGACGGTTCAATCTCGTCACGATTCTCGTATCGCTAAGGATTATTTAGTGTGGGCTCAAGTTTAGCGGGACACAGCGCTTGGGTTTCCGTATACACCGATCATCAGCGTGACGCAGTTCTACGCCCAGGCTCGGCCAAAAAAGTCTCTTCGTTTCAAGCTGGCCGTACTGTCTTAATACACGAGCATCTGGCAGCGAGAT
>JASHOT010000122.1 GCA_030040965.1 Candidatus Sulfotelmatobacter sp.
GTTGCATTGCACTCCGATCCGAATTTCATTGCGAATGGCGGTCATGCCGCGCCCGGCGATGGGTTTGTGATTCTGCCTTATCTGCTGGTCAGCTTGGCGGTGTCTGTGCCGTTGTCGGTTTTGTTGGCTGGAGTCGCGATTTTGTACAAGCCTAAACCTCCGAGCGTTCCTGAAGGCTCAACGCGGGCCTAAAAGGCCGCCTTACCCCAGCGGCTAAAGCCCCTCCGCATTTGCAACTTTTCCGGCGCTGCTAAAGCCGCGCCCTTTCAAAACTGTCACTGCATAAATGCGCCGGGGTCTTTGCGGGCGGTGCCGCCGACGGTGAGGCGATCGACTTTTAGTGTCGGAATGCCGACGCCGACGGGGACGGCCTGACCGTCTTTGCCGCAGGTGCCGACGCCTTCGTCGAGCTTGAGATCGTTGCCGACCATGCTCACGCGCGTCAGGACATCCGGGCCATTGCCGATCAGCGTGGCACCTTTGATGGGGGCAGTGATGTGCCCGTCTTCGATCATGTAGGCTTCGCTGGCGCTGAAGACGAATTTGCCGTTGGTGATGTCGACTTGGCCTCCGCCGAAGTTGACGGCGTAAACGCCGTGCTTGACGGAGCGGATGATGTCTTCGGGATTGTCCGTACCGGCAAGCATGTACGTATTTGTCATGCGTGGCATGGGAATGTGCTCGTAGGACTCGCGGCGTCCGTTGCCCGTGTTGTGCATGCCCATGAGACGCGCGGAGAGCTTGTCGCTCAGATAGCCTTTCAGAATTCCCTTCTCGATCAGCACGGTTTCCTGGGTGGAGTTGCCTTCGTCATCGACGTTGAGCGATCCGCGACGCCAGGGCATGGTGCCGTTGTCGACGACGGTGCACTTTTCGCTGGCCACGCGCTTGCCGATTAATCCGGCGAAAGCGGAAGTTTTTTTGCGATTGAAATCGGCTTCGAGGCCGTGACCGACGGCCTCGTGCAGAAGGACACCGGGCCATCCGGGACCGAGAACGACTTCCATTTCTCCGGCGGGAGCTTCGCGAGCGTCGAGTTGCAGGATGGCCTGGCGGGCGGATTCGCGGGCAAAGTATTCGGGATTTTTTTCTCCAAAGAAAAAGTCGAGGGCGACGCGGCCTCCGCCGCCGGAGGTACCGCGGGCTGAGTTGCCTTCCGTTTTCGCGATGCAACTGACATTCATGCGGGCGAGCGGCTGCGAGTCTTCGGCGAAAGTGCCGTCAGAGGCGACGACCAGAATGTTGCGGAGTTCGTCGGCGTAGCTGGCGCGGACTTCGCGAATGCGCGGATCGTAGGCGCGGGCGGCTTTGTCGGCGCGCATGACGAGCTCGACCTTGGCGGTGATTTCGGCATCGACGGAAGGCAGCGTAACGGGATAAAGGCTGCGGGCGGCGCTTTTCTGAAATCCGGCGACGGGAGTTTTTGCAGGAGCACTGGCGATCAGGGCCGCGGTGCGGGCGGCGTGAAGAATGCGCGCGGGCGAAAGATCGTCGGTGTAGGCGTAGCCGGTGCGCTCGCCCGAGACGACGCGAATGCCGCATCCGGCGGAGATGCCCTGCGAGGCGGACTTGACCATGGATTCGTCGACCATGAGCGAGGTCGAGGAAAGATATTCGAAATAGAGGTCGGCGTAGTCGCCTCCGGCGGAAAGGGCGGCGGCGAGGTAGCGCTCGAGGTCGGGTTCGGTGAGTCCGTAGTGTTCGAAGAAGAAGCGGGAATGTTCTTTGAGCTGAGTATGATCCACGGTGATTTGATGCCTCGGAGTTAGGTGAGGACTCGGAGGGCCCTGAGGTCAATTATCCCATAGGGTGTGGGCCGGCAAGCGGCAAATGAACTTCGGTAACGACGCGATGTTGACTCGCCCTTGCGGTTAGACCTAGCTCCTCGCGAGATCCCTCCGCCCGCGGGAGAAGACGCGGGCGTTCGGGATGACGCATTCGAGAGAGATCGAGGATTTCCACATGTGCTCGATGGTTATTCGTCACAGACGGGGATGGCCGAAACGTGAACAATTCGCGCTATGGATGCGGAGATGCTGACGCGGACGGTCGAGGAGTTCTTGAGTGAAGCGGCGGGCGCGGTGGTGCTCGAGGATGGCGCGGTCGCGTTCGATCTGGAACGGGCGAAGTATTCGATTTCGGGCGAGCACAACAAGTGCCGGCTGCATCGGTGGTCAGCGGAGCGAAATACAGTGCGGCGGGTGGTGGATGCGGAGGTGAAAAACGGGACGCTGCGGCTGGCGGTGCAGCGGCTGGGGCAGGCGCGTCCGACAAAGCTGGAGATTTGCCGGCAGCGGGACCGGCGGACGGCTTCGGCAAAGAAGGTGTGCCGTGCGGCGTATGAGGTGAAGCTGCGGCGGGCGATCGAGCGACATTTTCCGGGATTTGTGATTGGGCGCCTGACGAGCGGAGTGGATCTGGAGAAATCGTTTGGTCCGATTTATGCGCGGGGGTTGATCCGCAGGGGGCAATCGGCTTACGCGGTTCTTGGGGTAAATCAGCAAGAGACGCAGGCGTCGGTGGATGCGGCGCTGACGTTTGGGATTCTGTGGATGGATGTATGCAGGAAAAATCCCCACTTCTCCCAAAACCGGGGAGAAACGGGGCACCCAAGGACTACTCTTGTCGAGGGATTGGTTTTGTATGTGCCGCGGGGGAGTTCGGCGCTGGTGCGGGAGCGGATGGCGAATCTGAATCATGGGGCGGCGAAGTGGAGATTGTTTGAGTTCGACGAACGGGATGATGCCGTGGTGGAGATCGACTGCACGGATCGCGGGAATGTGGCGACCCGGCTGGTGCAAGCGACGAATGAAGCGGCGGCCAGAGAGAGATTTGCGGAGTCGATTGCAAGGGTGCGAGAGATTCTGCCGTGCGAAGTTGCAGTGATCGATGCGGCGGAGATTGCGTTTCGCTGGAGAGGATTGGAGTTTGCGCGGGCGAGAGTGAGTGCAGATTTTTCCCGCCCTGTCGCACAAAACGCGACGCTTCGGCCAGGCTCAGGGCAAGCAAGGGCGTGGCAACCAACTGCATCTCACTTCCACCAGGAGATTGTGTTTGGCGTGGGCGCGGAGGAGCGCGTGCTGGAGGATCGGAACTGGGCGCTGTTTGTGCAGTTGGTCGGAGCGCTGCGGGAGGCGCGGCATCGGTATGGGACGAGGGGGGATCGGTTGTTCCGGATGCATCCAGAGCGTTGGCTGGAGTCGCTGGTGGTAGGAGATGTGAGTGGGGTGGATGAGCGCCTGGATGCGAGCGAGCGATATTCGCAGGTACCGGCGTTTGCGGCGGCGGATCGGGCGATGATCGATGTGCTCGGGGTGACGCGCGAGGGCCGACTGGCGGTGGTGGAGTTGAAGGCGGATGAGGATATTCACTTGCCGCTGCAGGGGCTGGATTACTGGTCGCGGGTGACGTGGCATCACGGGCGCGGGGAGTTTCAGAAGTTCGGATATTTTGCGGAGAAAGAGTTATCGGGTGAGGCGCCGTTGCTGTTTCTGGTGGCGCCGGCGCTGCATGTGCATCCGGCGACGGATGTGTTGTTGCGGTGTATTTCGCCGGAAATTGAATGGGAGTTCGTAGGGATTGACGAGCGCAGGAGGGAGGGAGTAAAAGTCGTGTTCCGGAAGCGGCCCGACCGTGGATCGAAACGTGGAACCGACGTATCCATACGCGCAGCAAGCTGAGGCCGAATGCCGACCTCGTCCAGGCTTGCTGCTCAAAAACGTCCACGTCCTGTACCACAATCGGTTCAGACGCTGGTTCGCGATTATCGCGCCCACGTCTGTCCTGGCTGCGATCGTTCTGCGGGTTATGGAGGAGCGGATCCATGCGATTCTCGGAGGGATTCATCCGGATCCGTTTCACCCCGATTACGAGCTGGTAGCTGAGGTAACGGTGGTCCGTTTTGGCAGCTACTTCGTGACCTGGTTTCTTGGTTGCTTCGCGCTGGCGGCAATCGCAGCGACGCTGAACGAGCGGAATAGAGACAGCGATGATGAGGCGTGGGTACACGACAGCCACCACGCTGCGCGAGAAAAACTCGGCATCGTGCTCATGTTGGCTGCGGTAACGTTTTTCGCATTTTTCATAGGCATGGCCGTTTTCGGAGTCGTTGAGTCGGCAGCGATTAAGGTGGTGGGCTGGCGTCGATTTGCGGCGTTCAACTATGTCGCGTTAATGCTGGGGATGATAGCCGTGGCCTCTATTGTCAGCTGGCTGGGGCCGGCAATTCCGCTCCTCGTAACAAGAAACATGAAAGTTCGTTCGGCACTCAAGAAAAGCATCGAGCTCTGTAGCGGCTACGAAGGCGCTTTGCTTGTCTTGGTTGTGGAGGCTCTGTTGGGCTCATATTTGGCCTGGTACATAACTCTCACTGCGGCGAAATGGATAGTGCCCGCGGGCATCGTGCATACATTCTGGTACAGCTGGGCGCTCTCGGCAGCGGGAGCGCTGGCGACGGCCGCGGTTGATCCTCCGCTTTTTATTGGATACACCCTCATTGCAGATCGCGAGAACTTGTCATCCCTGCCAGGCGCCGAGTAGGCGGCGAACGTCGACGAGTTGGGCGATGTGGTACGCATTGTGATCGGCGACGAGGAGAGCCTCGCGCAGGATGGTCTGGCCGTCGCCCCAGGGAATTTTGGCGAAGAGATCGGTCTTGGGATTAGAGACCAGGTCCTGCATTTCTTTTAAGTCCGCGTGAAATTCTTTGACGCTCTTGTCCCAGGCAGCGGGTTTGGGCGGGGCTTCAGTTTTGGGCCAGTAGTCGTCGGGCCATTTCATTTCCTTGTATTTGGGGTTGCGGCTGAAGTCGAGGATGTCCCATTGGGCGATGCGGAGGTGCTCGAGGATCATCCACGGAGAGTGGGGAAAGTTGGCGGGCTTTGCGCCACGAAGTTTGGCTGGAAGATCTTTGATGGCGGCGTCGAAAGTGGCATGGGCGTTGCCGCCGCGGAGAAGGTCGAGGAGATGTTGGCGGAGGGATTGATCGTTGTGATTGGGCATGGGGATTGGATTCGGGAGGCGTGGGCGCGATTGAAATTTTCTCTGTCGGGTCAGAAGTGCATGGGTCCCTCGGCGCAAAAGCGCGCCTCAGGATGACAAGACTTTTTGGGATGGTGATGGACGAGTCCGGGGCTGGCGGTAAGGCAAGTTCCTCGCCGCGCTCGCAATGACAGGAAGCCCGGCGAGCACTACTCGCCCGGACAGCCGAGGGCGGCTGTCCCTACATGGTCCGTGGTGGTGTAGGAAAAATCCCCACCCTACGAAAACCGCGTTAGGGTGGGGCACCCTCGACTTACTCGATAGATTACTGGTGGGGTGTTGAGTATGAGGCCGGCGTCGGACTGAGCTTGTCGGCGGTGCCGATGGCGTCACCGGAGAGGATCAGTTCGACGCGGCGATTTTGCTGGCGGCCTTCGGGCGTGTCGTTGGAGGCGATGGGCTGCGTCTTGCCGAATCCGTGGGCTTCGACGGAGGTCGCCGTGATTCCCTGTTGGATGAAATATTGGCGGACGGCTTCAGCGCGCTGCTCGGAGAGATTCTGGTTATATTCGTCGCTGCCGACTGCGTCGGTGTGTCCTTCGACGGAGAGATGCAGAGACGGATAGGCAAGAATGATGCCGGAAACTTTGGCGAGGCGTTCGCGCGCTCCGGGGGCAAGTTCAAAGCTGCCGCTGCGGAAAAGAACGTCGGACATGTTGGCGATGAGTCCGCGGGCGGAATCGCGCGTGGCGAGAATCGAGTTGAGCTGCTGCAGGAGCCGGGCGCGGAGCTCGGCTTTTTCGTTTTCGGCCTGCTGGCGTAGAGATTCGGATTGCGCGGCGGCGGCCTTGGCTTTTTCAGCCTCAGCGGCGAGAGCCTGCTGCTGCGCGAGCGCTTCGGCTTTGGCTTTTTCCGCCTCTTCTTTCTGACGCGCGGCTTCCTGCGCGGCGGCTTCGGCTTCGGCCTTGGCTTTCTCCGCTTCTGCCTTGGCTTGTTCGGCTGCCTGGCGTGCGGCCTCCGCATCCGCGCGGCGCTTGGCTTCCGCTTCGGCATCGGCGCGGGCTTTGGCTTCGCGAGCGGCAGCGGCGGCCTGGGCTTCAACTTCTGCCTTTTGTTTCACGGCCATGAGGCGGGCTTCTTCCGCGGTTTCGGTGGCTTCTTTGGCGGCGGCTTCGATGGCGGCCTTTGGCTGCTTCTGGCGGTAGACGTCTTCGGCGTGCATCAGCTGCTGGCCAGCCTTGGAAAGAATCGAGGCGGCGTACTTGTCGGCTTCGGCATTGTGCGCGATGCGGACGGCGTTGCGGGCTTCGAAAAGTTCGAGCGGCGTGTTCTTATCGATGCCGAAGATGGCGTTCTCAATGTGCGTGTTGGTGGAGGAGTAGGTGCCGGCGGTGACGACTTCGTATTTCGCGTCGATGTCGGTGGAGTCGGCACCGCTGACGGTCGAGGCTTCCATCACGACCATGTTGGGCTGCGTGACGGCGAAATAAGGCTCGGCGGTAACGATGAGGCCGAAGGTCTGGAGATCGGTGAAAGCTTTGACGTGGGCGTTGCCGTTTTTGTCGAGTGTAAGTTCCCCGAGGTTGAGGGGGCGTCCTTGCGGCGAGACGGCCCAGAGAACGTAGGTGAGATATTCGAGACCGAACTTGGTGGCGTCTTCCATGCCGGAAAATTTGGCGTCGATCGCGAAATTGGTTTTCTTGCCTTCAATCTTGGCTTCGCCGGACGCGCCCTGGAGCAGATCGGTGCCGCGGAAATCGACTTTGGCGTTTCCACCCTGCAGGCGATAGTGCATGGCCTTGCTGGTATGGGTGGTGGGCGGCGCGACAGTCGTGGTTTGTGACTGGGCGGATGCGAGAGTAGCGGCGAAGACGATGGCCAGAGATAGTTTGTTCACGAGAGTTCTCGATGTTGAAAAGTTAATAGATTCCTAATCATTTATATCTTCGGTGAGAGCAGGGAGAAGGAAAAGGACAACAAAGGGATGGGACTTTGGTAATCAGAGGGATCCGCTTGGGATGAAAAGCAGGTTCCTCACCCGCGCCGCGCGCGAGTTCGGAATGACAGTGCGGGTGGAAGCAATGGCGCGGGGCCGAAGGTCCTCACGGTAGCGTCGAGCTTGCGCTCGACCGGACAGCCGAGGGCGGCTGTCCCGACATGAGCCGTTATGGGATCGAGGCGATGGTGCCTTTGGGGCCGACGATGAGGGCCCCGCCGTCGGGGAAGGAGCTGACGGCGTTGAAGGCGTAGCCTTGTTTCTTCTTTCCTCCGATGCGGTGGGGGTTGAGGGGTGGGCGAAAGTCGAAGATGAAGTCCTGGCCGATGATGAAGAGCCGTTGCGGTGGAAGCGGCTTGATCCGTAGCTTTTTGCCATCGGCTTCTTCTTTGGATTGAGTGGATTGTTCGCGGACGGCATCTTGTGCGACCTTCGCGTCGTAGGCAACGGCAGAGAAATAGGCTTGCGGGCGGATGTCGGACAAAGTCCAGGTGCGGCCGCCGTCACTGGTGAAGGCGAGATTGGGGCCGTCGTCGCGGGGATGTTTGTAGTCGCCGCCGGTGATGACGCCGTGGAGCGGGTCGCTGAAGGCGATGGAGAAGATGCCGGCAGAATCGGGACCGTGAAGGATGGGCGTGTCGAAGACTTGCCAGGTCTGACCGCGATCGGCGGAGTGGAAGACGCGGGCGGATTTGCCGCCGGTGGCGAACCAGATGTTGGGGTCGGCGCTAAAGCGCTGCGCCACCCCGGAACTCAGAATGGCGATGCAGGAGTTGGAGGCGGCGAAGGCGCCTTCTCCTTCATTTGCGGGCGGCAGTTGGGATGGCGGTAGTTGGTGCCAGGTTTGGCCATCGTCGGTCATCAGAATTTCGAAGTGGAGCTGGCCCTTTTCGTGTTTCGCAGAATCGTCGGGGATGGGATCGCCTAGGACGATGCCGTGTTTGGGATCCCAGAAGGCCATAGAATCGAAAAATCCTTTGGGATTGGTGTTGGTGAACTGAAGTTGCCAGTGCTGGCCGGCGTCGGATGTGTGATAGATGCGAGACTGGTCGCCGGGTCCGGCGGACATGAGAAAAGCTTCGTCGGCGGAGAAGGCGACGACCGCGCGGAAGTCGAAAGTGGTGGCGTCGGGGATTTGGGCGGGAGTCCAGGTGAGTCCGGCGTCGGTGGTGCGGAGGTAGGTGCCGTGAGTTCCGCTCGCCCAGGCGATGTCGTGCGAGACCGCACTCACGCCGCGAAGACTTTCGGTGGTGTGGGAGATTTCGATGCGGGGGCCTTGGGCGAAGGCGGTGGTTGAGAGCAACAAGAAAAGTGCGAAGCGCATGCGGGAATTGTCGCAGAAAAGAGTACTCAGTTGTCAGCGCTCTGTACGCAGAAAGGTTCGCTGTCGAGCTGCGCTCGGCGAACTGAATCTCCACCCAGCCGGGGAAGCTATCGTCGACAAATCGCACGATCTGAACCTCTAGGTGCCGTGTATCCCAAGTCATGCAATGCTTGGCCTCGCTGAAGGGCGTCACTTTGCGGTGAAGTCGGCGAAGCTGGCGGTTTTGCCGATGTAGATGCGAATGGTGCAGCGGACACCGACGTGAGCGAAGGCAACTTCGAGGGTATCGGAGGGCGACTCGACTTGCGCGGTTTCCATGGGGGCACGGGCGATGTCCTGTTTCTCGTCGTAGGCAGCGCCGGGGGTGACGTTTTTGTTGACCACGAGCGTCCAGTGATCGCGGGCGGGGATGGGATAAAGCGTGTAGGCGCCGATCGGGATGGTGGAGCTGCCCAACGTCAACTGCGCTTCGGAAAAAAGAGTCATGGGCGAACCGCCGGGAGCCCAGGCCTTGCCATTCTGAATTTTTTCGCTCTTGGTGGGGATGGCATTGTAACGGACGTAGACCTGGCGTCCGTCGTCGAGGTTGCAAGTGGTGGTGGCTTGGGAACCGGACTGCGCGACGAGCCAGGGAGTCAACAAGAAAGAAATAAGTACAGCTCTCCAGACGAGAGGGGCGGACATGTTGCAAAGCCTCCGGCAGAAGTGTAGCGCTGGAAGGAGATTTTGTGGGGAAGAAAATTGCGAGGGTAGATGCGTGGCGGATTCGTACGGCGCCTCTCGCGAGATCTCTCGCTTTCGCCTTAAGATCGGCTCCGCGCGAGATGACGCCCCGGGGTTGCTTTGATCTTGAAATCCGGTGTCGCCTGGCAGGCCGCGCCGGATCGCGGGCAGGAGTGCCCGCGCCACATTCGGGCCGTGCCACATTCCGGCTTGACGTGTCGTTCGTCGTGGGCCTTCGGTGACGTTTTATGGGGTGGGGGTGGTTGCTACCGTCAAATCGGGCGCTGGTGCGTGTGGCGCGGGATGCATCAGCGGTAAGTATTTGACGGTTCAATCATCGAGGGCAAACTTTCATGGCGAAGAGTGGATTGCGGGTTCTTTATGGCGAAGGGGATAGTGACGTACTGAAGCAACAGGCAGCGGGATTCGAAAAGGCCGGGCACATGGTGCAACAGGCCGAGGGCCGCAAGGCGGTGGAAGCGGCGCTGAAGGCAGGATCGTTTGACCTGGTGATTCTGGGGTCGACGCTGAGCCGCAATGACCGGCATCATCTGCCGTATATGGTGAAGAAGGCGAACGCCGAGACCAGCGTGCTGGTCATGCACGCCGATGGCAGCCGACATCCGTATGTGGACGCATGCGTCGATACCGGCACAAGCATTGAGAATGTGGTGACGCGCATTGAAGGGATGAAGATCGCGGGCATGATGCCAGCAGCAAAGGGAGCGACGGCAGGAAGATAGCGAGTCGGGAGTCCTGAGTCCGGAGTGCCGTAAAACGAGTACCGAGTGGGGCGGCCTTGCGGCTGCCCTTTTTCATTTGCGAGGTTGGAAGCTGGGATCAAGTTGGGCAGGAATCTGCGTAGATAACAGGTGGGAGGTAGCGTCCATTTTTTTGAGATCCAGCATTAAGCAATGAGGGTTGCATCGTCAGAAGTGGGAGGTCGCGATTTGGCCAAGTTTGATGGGGTGAGGGAATCGAGTTGGTAACAAGTGGGAGGATGGTCTCGGAGAAATGCGCCAAGCAAGCATTCCTCGTGCATGCTGGTGGAGCGGAGTGGAGGGCGAGCAGATTTCCGCCCGGTTTTAGCCGTGACATCAGGAAATAACCTGCGTGGACATAAAGAGCGCTAAGCAAAGACCGCAAGGCAGCGATTTCGAGGCGCTGCCGACGGCGCGTGAAGTCGCTCATTATCGACGATTCATGGGCAGGTGAGTTGGGCGGTGCCAACGACTCCGCCGCAAGAACCTCCGCAGGGCAGTTGCTCGGCGCCACCGGCGCAGACGCCTTTGAAATCAGGATCAGGCACAAAGGCGTAGATGGTGTAGCTCTGATTGGCGCCTTGCGAGCACTGAGCCAGACCGGTGGTGCTGACGGAGACTCCGTTGACATTGGCGTTGCCGACGCAGGCACCCCATGTAGCGGGAGGGTTCGTGACCGGCGAGGGCATGGTGTTGTAGGTGACCGTGGCCGTGAACTGGACGGAACCGTTGGTGGCCGTGGCGCTCGCAGGGGTTAGGGTGACGGATTGTGGGATGTGGGAAGAAGATCCGCACGAGAGAGCGATGGCGGCGAGAATCAGGAGGGCGAAGAAGAGTTTGGAATGCATAGCGTCCTCGTTGAAATGCTGTGTCACTCAACTCCCAGGGGCTTAAAGAGCCATCATTCGGTCACGTTTGACGGGGCGATCGAGCCCGGGATCGCTGGGATCGTTACGGGCAAGTCAGCTGGGCGGTGCCGGTAACCTGGCATCCGCCGCCTCCGCATGCGGTCACGATGGCGGGGCATGCTCCTGCTCCGCTCATGGCATAACCCCAGACGGTGTACGTGCCACTGGCGCCATCCGCGCATTGCGCGAAGCCGCTATTGCTGACCGATACTTCGGTGGTCGACGCGTTTTGGTAACACGCTCCCCACGTAACTTTCAGCGGACTCACCGGCGAGGGCGGCTCGTTGTAGTATCCGGTGGCGGTGAACTGGGCTTGGCCGGCGGCAGTTGCGGGAGTAAGGGTGACTGATTCCAGCAAACCAACATGTGAATTTACCGGCGAGGAGCCGCTGCCACAAGCCAGGGTTATGGCGGCCGCGAGAATGAGCAGGAAGAAGAAAATGTGAGGCCCGAGGGAACGCATGGCAGACCTCCTGCGGATGGGAACCCAAGACGAGGTGACAAGTTGCCCGACCGCTCTATTATTTTACGCCGTTGCGTCTACTTCACGCCCTGCACAGCTAACCCGCCTTAGGGGAGGGTTTTGGGAACGGGCTTGCCCGCAGGTTTGTAGTCCTTGGGATAGACGACCAGACAGCGGCGCATGCCTTCGCCTTCGCTTTCGGTATGGAGATCGGCTTCGTCGCGCAGGGCAAGGTGAACGATGCGGCGCTCGCGCGAGGACATGGGATTGAAGCGATAAGGAGTTCCGCTGCGGCGGACTTTTTCGGCGGCTACGCTGGCGGCGGAACGGAGTTCCTGAATGCGCAGCGAGCGATGATTCTGGCAATCGAAGCAGACTTTTTCGTGTTCGCCGGAGGGAAGGCGAAGCATTTCGAGTCCGAGAAGTTCGAGGGCGCGCAGAAGTTCTCCGCCGCGGTCGAGCAGAAGCGGGGCGTCGGGGCCGGAGAAGTCTACGAGAATTTCCGGCTTCTCCCAGTCGCGGTTCTCAGGCAGGGGCGGATCGACGACGATGCGATATTTGAGGCGGAGTCCGCCGTTGGTGACGACGGACTGGAGAAATTCGTTGATCTTATTGGCGGCAGCGACTTTGTCGGGTATGGGCATGGAAATCAGCTCTCAACGATCAGCCGTCAGCTTTCAGCCTGGGCGGATGTGGTTCGAAATTGAATGCGGCTTTGGACGGTTCCTTTCGGCCCCTTTCGGGTTACCTCAGCGGCTAAAGCCGCGGATCCAAAATTGTGGATCATGCGGCGCGGCTTTAAGCCGCGCCCTTTCAAAGCCGGGCCTAAAGCCCCAAATTTGATCTCGCTCCAGACACGGCGCTAAAGCGCCGCTCTTCCCCGTCATTTTTCTTTCTTTCTGGCACGCTTCTCCATCATTTCGCGCATTTCGCGGCCGAGACTCGTTCGATTCATGATGGCCTGTTGCGCAATTGAAATTAGGTTGCTCTCCGCGTAGTAGAGATTCAACCCGGCGGCCAGGCGGAAGAAGATGAAGCCCATCATCAGTGGCATCATGACATTCATCATGCGCTGCTGAGCCGGATCCATGCCGGCCTGAGGCGTCATTCTCTGCATGATCAGCTGACTGACGACCATGATCACCGGCAGCAGAAACGGGAACGGTTCAGCGGCCGAGAGATCGTGAATCCAGAGCCAGTGGGCGTGGCGCAGATCGAGCGCGGTGCGGAGCATTCCGTAATAGGCCCAGATAAACGGTAGCGTGGCGAGCATGGGCACACAGCCCATCACAGGATTGGCGCCTTCTTTTTTGTAGAGGGCTGCGATCTCTTCGTTCATGGCCGCTTTGCGGGGGTCGCGCAGGCTGTACTTCTTGTATTTCTCCTGGATCTGTTTGATCTGCGGAGCGACCTTCTGCATTTTATACATCGAGTGCGTCTGCAAAACGCGCAGCGGCATGAGCGCGGCAGTGATGATGAGCGTCTGCAGGATGATGGCCCATCCCCAGTTGGGAACGATGTGGGCGTAGGTCCAGCGCAGCCAGACGAAAAGGGCTTTGGCGATGGTGCCGAAGAAGCCGAAATCGACGAGGCCGGTGAGATTGGTTTCGGCACCAGAGACGCCGGGAACGGAAACTTTCTGCAGGACGCTGAGTTCTTTGGGGCCGACGAAGATGCGTTCGACGGTGGGACCGTGCAGATTGCCCACCGCAGCGCCGAGGACGTCGGCAGGCGCCGTCTCTTTCGATTCCGGCTTGTCGGGGTCACGCAGAATGGAGATGGTGTTGCGCAACGTAACCATGGACACCGAAGCGGGATCGTCGGGGATGAAGACCGCGGCGAAATATTGATCGGTGGGTCCGCCCCAATGGAAAGGACCGGGGATGGTTGCACCGCCGCTGATCTTCTTGATGGCGAGCCGCTGAATGTTCCCGTTGTATTGATAGTCGATGAGAGCCGAGGCGTAGAACGGGCCCGTGACCTGATCTCCGAAACCGGCGGGCCAGGCGGGAAGCGCGGATTGCGACTGGCCGTTCTGAGTGACGGAGCTTTCCACGGCGACGACGTAGCTGTCGTCGAAGTGGAAGGTCTTGCGGACGGCAAGATTCTGATCGGAATATTCGAAGGTGATGGTGCGACCTGGCTGCGGCCCTTCGCTCGACGCGACGTAAAGGGCAGAATTCAGCTTGTTGCGTAGAGTCTCGTCGTAGGTCCAGAGCGAGAGCGGGTAGCCGAACTGCGGAGCGGCGATGGGGTTGACGAGATCGAGCGGGCCGTTCTGGGTTTCGTTGTCGAATTTCTTAAGGATCCAGGACTTGACCTGCGCGCCTTTGTTGGTGAAGGTGATGCGGTAGAGATCGTTCTCGATGACGGTTTCGGATTCGGCGGCCGCTTCTTTAATGACGCCCGAAGCTTCAGTAGGAGCTGCCGGCGCGGCGGTTGCGACGTTGGACGCGCTTGTGGGCTGAGATTGCGCGGGTTGAGTCTGCTTCTGCGGTTGAGAGACCGGTTGAGGAAAATATTTTTTGTAGACGGGCTCGAGGACCAGCATGAGAACGAACGTTACGAGGAAGACGAGGAGCAGGCGGCGTTCGTTGCCGGGTTCGTGCTGAGGATTTTGATAGTCGGCCAAAGTTGAAAGTTCCTCAGATGACGTGCGGATGCGGCGACGAGTTTGTCGGTCGTCGTTGGTCGTCGGTCATTGGTCGTTCGCAGATTACCGGATCATAGCCGCCGCGGACGAAGGGATGGCAGCGCAAAAGACGAATGAAGGCCATCCACGAGCCACGCAGCACACCATAGCGCTCTACGGCCTCCATGGCGTACTCCGAGCAGGTCGGGACGTAACGACAGGCCGGCGGAAGCAGCGGCGAGATCGCCCACTTGTAGGCTCGAAGAAGCTGAATCACCACGAGTTGTGGCCAGCGGCGCATATTCCCGGTTACGAATTCCGTTACTGCGAAGTTCTCGTGAGCTTCTCTGTAATCACGTCAAAGGCGCGCCGAACTTCATTGCACAGCGAGTCGAACTCGGCCTGCAGCGCGATCTTCTTCGGATTCATCACAACGTCGGCATTCAAGCCGGGCGGCGGAGATGAAAGCCGAACCGCCTCGCGCAGACGACGCTTGATACGGTTGCGCTCGACGGCGCCGCCGAGAGCACGGCCGACGGTAAATCCGATGCGCAGGCCTTTCGCCAATTCATCTTCGGATCGCTGGCGGTAAAACACCGTCATCGAAGCCGAAAAGTGCCGGCGTCCCTGCTTGTACCCACGCTCGAAATCGGCATGGCGCAACAAGCGCAGGGCGCGAGGGAACTTCGCCTTTCCGCCTTTAGGCTTCGACAACTGACTCGATGCTCTGGGCACACTGGCGGTCACGGCGCCTCGGAAACTGTGTTACACCGCTAGGGACGCGGACAGGAGAGTTCGCGCCACACGGTCGGCTACGATTCGCAGTTGCTTCCTCTCGAAAAGCCTACTCTCGAAAGCCTATTCTCGAAAACCAGGCTTCACCGAGACCCGCTTGCGCCCCTTGGCGCGACGGCGAGATAAAACTTTTTGGCCGCCCTGGGTCTTCATGCGCGTGCGAAATCCGTGCTTCTTGGATCGCTTGCGCCGATTGGGTTGGAACGTGCGTTTGGGCATGAAAGGTGGCTGCTCCTGATGAACTCGACAGTATTAGGGCAAACCAAGAGTATAAATGACTGCGCGGAGAAGCGCCAAGTGTGGTAGCCGCTCAGTTCGAGTGGCTTGTTTGCCTCGCCAGCCATTCTTCGGCCGCGACGAGGACTGCATCATTTTCTTCTGATGGACGCGTGGTTCGAGCTGGCACCTTTTCGTCGGGATCCAATCCATCCGGATAGAGTTTGCCGGAGCGATCCGCCTCGATTGCGTTGCACAAAAACAATGCTGCTCCATCCGGCAGCTGATGTGAACCGTTCGAAGTGGAGAAGCCCGCCGTGTGTTCCCCGAAGGAGCGCTCACGCGATCGTCCGGCGAATGCGATTGCCACAGCTTCGCCGGAGCTTCCAGTTCCCCGGTCGAACAACACCGCAACCCACGGCAGCTCTGGCAACACCAGTGGCGGTTGTTTAACCTCCTCGTCAATCTCTTCACGCCCGTCCGATGAACGCTCGCCAGCTTGGCCAGCCCGATAGAACCACCCCGTGCGGTCGCCCTCGGAAGATTTGAATGTGCCAAGGTTACCTTCGCCGAGGACGACACCGATCCCGGCGAGCATCGGCCACATGTTGCCGCCACTGTTACCGCGAAGGTCGATGATCCAGCCCAAAGGCTTTTGCGCCTGCAGATCAAGCACGAGCTGGTGCAGCTTGTCGGCGAACTCCTGAAAGTCTGGGCCGTTCCTGTCAAAGTCTGCAAAGCGGCCAACACACATAGGAACGACGACGTACGCAAAATTGCCACGCGATCCGTGAATCATGTGGCCGTTGATTTCTTTCGAGGGGAAGAATGGCGAGGGTTCGTCAGGGTCGGGCCGAGCCAGAATTTTCTTGATTTCAGCATCGAGAGCCTGACGCCGATCGTAGGGAAGATTATCGGGCAGCTGGAGCCAGGAGTGTTTTTCGCCAAGCTGTGTTATGGCATAGGCAATGGCAGGATAAGTGTCCCACGTTGTTTTCGCGTCTTTGGCGCGGGTGAGCGTTTCTTCGCGCAGCACTTGCCAGTTGATGGAGTGCTTATTTAGCGCGTTCTGCTGCATGTAGTTCAGAGCGTCTTCGACATAGGCGCGAGGCGAGATTGGACTGGCATTTTGGGCGGCTACAAGACGGGTGGCTGCCAGAACAATGAAGGCCGCAAACGAGGAGAGCCGCATGCATTCCTCCTGTGGTGAGTACTGACGAGCCAGAGCGAAGAACGTCACCGCGCAGGGGTTGCCGAGAGTCACGGTCGAAACTCCTTGGTAATCTAAAGACGGGTCGTTGGTGAGGGGGCCGGGGTCGCTGCGATCTTCCGCTGGACAAGGGTTTCAACCGAATCTGGGCGCGAGCCTGGCATGCGGGCGCAAGGCGATCAAAGATCGCGCGCACAGAACTAATGAGACACGACCGGGAACGGAACCAGCGCATGCGCAAGTGCACCGCGCGCGCTGCAGTTACATCTTCGCTACTTGACAGCATGATGCAATCGAGTGCTGAATAAGTGTTCGCGGAAAAATTCCAGCCGAAGATTTCCACATAACAAAAGAAACTGTGCTAGTATGCCGGACTGATCTGCTTTCCAAAAATCGCCAATCGAGCTTCTGGAGGCGGAACACGGGAAAAAGGCGCTTCCCATAGCGGATCAAAAGTGGTAAACCGGCTTCAGCTACTTCGTAAACGGCAGCAATAGCAGCAAGCGCTCTCAAACCAGCCGCCGGGGCGCTGCGCGGTGAACATTTCATATATGTCAGCTCCAAGCACAACTCTTTCGCCGAACCCTTGGGCGCGCATTCTGGATGCGCTGGAAAAGAAAATCAACCGGCACTCTTACGACACGTGGCTGAAGCCGACGCGCTACAGTCACTCGAGTGGAGGCGTACTGTTCGTGCGTGTGCCCACGGTCGAGTTCCGCCACGCCGGCGACAAATACGCCGATCTGATTCAGGAAGCGATTGATGTTCTCGGCCTGGGATTCAACGATGTGAAATTCGTCACGCCGGAAGATGATCCGGCAGCGACTCCGGTGCGGCACGATGGCGGGCTGGGTTCTGCAGCCAGCGCAGGGCCGTCGCAGGCGCGCTTCGACTGGGATGGCGCGGCGCAGTTGAATCCGCGCTATACGTTCGACGCATTCGTAATCGGGAGCGGAAATCAGTTTGCGCATGCCGCGTGTCAGGCGGTTGCGGAGAGGCCGTCGAAGGCATACAACCCGCTATTCCTGTACGGCGGCGTCGGCATGGGCAAGACGCACCTGATGCAGGCGATCGGACATGAGATCAAGCGGCGGATTCCGCATGCCGCCATCTGCTACGTATCGAGCGAGAAGTTCACCAACGACATGATCAACTCGCTGCGCTACGACAAGATGACGAGCTTCCGCGACAAGTTCAGAAACGTCGACGTGCTCCTGATCGACGACATTCAGTTTCTGGCGCAGAAGGAACGGACGCAGGAAGAATTTTTCCATACCTTCAATGCGCTGCACGAGTCGATGAAGCAGATCGTCATCGCCAGCGACCGCTCGCCAAAGGAACTGGCGGAGATCGAGGACCGCCTGCGCAGCCGGTTCGAGTGGGGATTGATCGCAGATATTCAGCCGCCCGATCTGGAGACGAAGGTCGCGATTCTTCAGAAAAAAGCAGAGCAGGAGAAAGTGACGCTGCCAACCGACGTGGCGCTTTATGTTGCGTCAAATATCCGGTCGAACGTGCGAGAGTTGGAAGGCGCGCTGATCCGTTTGGTGGCGCACTCCTCGCTGATTGGCGCAGAGATTACTCTTCCCTACGCACAGCAGGTGCTGAAGAATTTTATCGACTCGCAGGCGCGGAAGGTGACGATTGAGTCGATTCAGAAGATGGTGGCCGAACAATTCGGCCTGCGGCTGGTCGAGATCAAAGCGAAAAATAATTCGCGCGCGATCGTGTATCCGCGGCAGATTGCGATGTATCTGGCGAAGCAGCTGACCGAGGCATCGCTGCCGGAAATTGGAAGACAATTCGGCGGAAAGCATCATACGACGGTGTTGCACTCGGTCGAGAAAATTGAAGAGCTGCGCAAGAATGATAAGGATTTGAACAGGCTGGTTAATAAACTGACTGAGCAATTAGGCGGATGAATCGCGGGGAGTAATTGCCTTTTCCACTTTGACGCACAGTCTTCCTAATGAGCGGCTGTGAACGGGATGTGGAAGTTGTGCAAGGTAAGAAGGAAATCGGAAAAGCGACCGCGTGATACGAACGAGTGAGCTGAATTTGAGCCTGATTTCCAACATGAGGGGTCCGGCGGGAAGCCGGTGACAACAGGCGAGTTGTCAGAGATTTCCACTTCTGCGCAGGACCTACGGTTACTGCTGGTTTTATAGGTTTTGTATTTGATATAAGGGAAGTAATAAAAGTAGCGAGTCGGGAGACGGACTTATGCCGGTCGAGGCCGCCGTTGCCGCGGGAACGATGGAGATCACGGTCAGCAAGTTTGAATTGCTGCGTGAGTTGACTGCCACGCAGGGTGTGGTCGAACGCAAGACCACGATTCCGATTCTGTCGAATTATCTGTTTGAAGCGTCGGGCGACCGTTTGTCGCTGACCGCGACTGATCTGGATTTGAGCCTGAGAACTTCGTGCAACGCGAAGGTCAAAAAAGAAGGCTCGTGCACAATTCCGGCGCGCAAACTGCACGACTATGTGAAGCTGCTGCCGGATGCCGATATCACGATCAAGCTGCTCGAAAATCACTGGGTCTCGATTCGTTGCGGGCGTTCGAACACGAAGATGGTGGGGATGGCCAAGTCCAATTTCCCCAGCCTGCCTGTGTTTCCGTCTGCGGGCGCGGTGACGATTGCGTCGCAGGTGCTGCGCGGCCTGATCGCGCGTACGGGATTTGCGATCTCGAATGAAGAGTCGCGCTACACGCTGAATGGCGCGCTGATGCTGCTGAAGCCGGAATCGATCACAATGGTGGCGACGGATGGACATCGCCTGGCGCATTGTGAGCGATCGGGAGCGAAATTTGACGGCGTTTCCGGCGAGATGAAAACGCTGGTGCCGAAAAAAGCGATGGACGAGTTGAAGTCGCTGCTCGACTCGACCGATGCCGACACGATTGAGTTTGCCAAGGATGAGTCGACGCTGTTCTTCCGCATCGGGTCGCGATTGCTGACGTCGCGGCAACTTACGGGGCAATTCCCGAATTTCGAAGCTGTGCTGCCGAAAGACAACACCAAGATTGTTCCGCTCAACGCTGATGAACTCAATGCTGCAATTCTGCGCGTGGCGCAGTTTGCCGACGAACGCTCGCGTGCGGTGCGGCTGCGCCTGGAAAAGGGCGAGGTGAAGATTTCGGCCTCGTCGACGGAAGCGGGCGAGTCCGAGGATTCGCTGGAGGCGGGGTACACGGGCGAGGCGCTGACGATCGGGTTCAATGCGGTGTACCTGGTGGACTTCCTCAAGGCCGCAGGCACCAGCGAAGTGCGGCTGGAGTTGAAGGATCCGCAGTCTGCCGGGCAACTGCGGCCGGCTGAGGGCGATGATTATAAATATCGGTATATTGTGATGCCGATGCGGATTTGAGGCGACTCGCCGTCCAGGCG
>JASHOT010000123.1 GCA_030040965.1 Candidatus Sulfotelmatobacter sp.
CTGGAGAAGCGGCTCGCGGCATTGGAGGCTGCGCAGCAATCCTCCGCCAAGCTCGAGGCTCGTGTGGTGCCGTAGTAAATACTGGTCTGGCACGGTCCTTCCGCCCTAGCGGGTGTGTCTTAGACGCTTAGTCGGGCGCTTGGCGCTGCGCCAACCAAAATCGGCCGCCCGAAATCGGGAACCCAAAATCGGGCACCAACCGGCGGGCGGCCCTTAAATTTTACGCGCCGGCCGAGAGCTTGTGGTGGCTCTTGGCTTCGGCTATGCCATATTGGCGAATCTTGTAGAGCAACGCCTTGTAACTGATCTGCAGAATGGCGGCAGCCTGCTTGCGGTTCCAGTTCGTCTGCTCCAGCGCCTGGGTGATCGCCTGAGCCTCGGCCTCATCCTTCGCGCTGCGCGCCAGCGACTTTAACCCTCCGGACTCCGGACCGCGTCCGGTGCCATCGGCACGCGCTCCGCCGTTGCCGTCGTTCTTGGGCAAGAGCTCCGTCATGGCCTGATTCTCGTCACCCAGAATCAGATAGCGCTTCAAGAAGTTGTTGAGTTCGCGCAGATTTCCCGGCCAGGAGTGATCGTTGCAGGCCTGCAGCAGTGCAGGTGAAAGAGGCAAGGGCGGACGGGCGTATCTTTCTGACATCCGCGCCATCGAATGCTTCAAGAGTATCGGAATTTCTTCCTTGCGGTCGCGCAAGGGAGGCAGATGCAGCGTGAACGCGTTGAGACGGTAGTAGAGATCTTCCCGCAGCCGCTTGGTGGCAAGCGCTTCCGGGATATTGATGTTGGTTGCCGCGAGGATGCGGACGTCCACTTTGATCACCGAACGGCTGCCGAGCCGGGAGAATGACTGATCCTGCAGCACATGCAGAAGTTTTGCCTGCAAGAGCGGCGGCATCTCGCCGATTTCGTCGAGCAGGATCGTGCCTTTATTGCAAAGCTCGAACTTGCCGGGTTTCGCGTGGGTCGCGCCAGTAAAAGCGCCTGGCTCGTATCCAAACAATTCGCTTTCGAGAAGATCGGCCGGTACGGCGGCACAGTTCACTTTTAAAAATGTTCGATGGGCGCGCGGGGAAAGTTTGTGAATCAGCCGCGCCAGAACTTCTTTTCCCGTTCCGCTCTCGCCCAGCAACAGCACGGGAATGTCGACGTTGGCCACCAGCGCCGCTTGCGAACGAATCTTGCGCATGGACGCGCTGGCCGCGATGAAGAAAACATCGTCGGCCAATTCTTCCACCTCGCCGCCGAAACTCTGCTTCCCTTGACCGATGCTGAGATCGATCACGGAATCGAGTTCCGCCTTTTGAAACGGCTTGGTGAGGTAGTCCTGCGCACCCAGGCGCATGGCCTGCACCACTTTGCGAGTGTCGTTCACGCAGGAGAGCATTACAACTTTCACGCTCGGCTGCATCTGCCGCATCTGTTCGAGGGTTTGCAAGCCGTCGATGCCGGGCATGAGAACGTCGAGCAGCACCAGGTCGGGCTGCAGGCCCTTTTCCAGGCGCTTGAGTGCCTCTTCGCCGGTGGTTGCCGTCTCGACTTTGTAGTCGTCGACCTCGAGCAGCGTTTTTATGTAGCGCAGCATTCCGGGTTCGTCGTCCACCAGCAAAATTTTCGCGCTTTGCTTCATCGGTTTTTACCTTTGCTGGCAGCCCCTGTTGCCGGTTTGTACGGAATCAGAAAGGAGAATTTGCATCCGCCCGCGGGATCGCTCTCAACCCAGATCTTTCCGCCCATGCCCTGCACCAGACGGCGAGCGATCGCGAGGCCGAGCCCCATTCCTTCCTGGCTTTCGGTGCCGGGAAGGCGGAAGAAATCGTCAAATACTTCGAGATGAAACTCGGCGGGAATTCCCGGGCCAGTATCGGAAACGCTGACCTTCACGGAATTCGGATGACTCACATTTTGCCGCCGACGTTCCGCGGCCGAAGGCTGAACCGCAGCCCGGCGTTCCCACATATGAGGCTCGGCGTGGAGCCATACGGTGCCGCCTTGCGGAGTGAACTTGAAAGAGTTTTCCAATAGGTTCGATATGATGCGCTCCAGCTTCGGTGCGTCGAAAGGAAAAACGGGCAACTTATCGTTCGCCAGAAAATACAGGGCAAGCGCCTTTTCCTGAAAACGGTTCGACCACAGGCGGCAAACTTCCGAAAGACAGTCGTTAATATCTCCCGGAGCGAAGTGCATCTGCAGGCCGCCGGTTTCCAAGGCACTGAAGGTCAGGAAATCCTGAATGAATTGCTGCAGACGTTTCCCATTGCTCTGCATGTCTCGCAGTACTTCGCGCTGACGATCGCTGAGCGGTCCGAGCTTTTCGCTCTGCAGCAGTTCGACATAGCCATTCAAAATCGATAACGGTGTTTTCAGATCGTGGGCCGCAGAGGCCAAAGCATTTGTCGTGCGCTGGTAGCGCTCCCTCAGCGCGGTGTATTCAGACAGGAGATTCTCCGGACTGGGAACGTCTCCGGCCAGATTCCCAGTTGCGGAAACGGGAGCCTCTGCAGCCGAAACTGCCGGCTGTCCTTCGGGAGGACACGTGTTCTTATGCGCTGTTGCCATGAAGAATGACCACAGAATTACATGGGGAGGGAGCCGCGCTTTCGCGGGGCCTGAACAAGACCACCGATAGGAAAATCGTATTTCAGCCAGCTCGGGCCTGTCAATGAAAAATGCAACGGAATTACCCAAGTGTAGCAAAATCTTTCACTTTTGCTGGATTCGCCATACGAAAAATGGAAATCCTTGAAACGAAGGAAAGACGAAGATCAGCCGTCGAAGTTACCTGTTGGAGCGGGTTTTGTGGTCCGCGCGTACCGGAATCATCCGTCATCTCCGTGTTTTGCCGGGTATTTGCCTTAGATTTGGCCCATGAGATGCTAAAAATGGAGGGCGGTGTTCGAGGGATACGTCTGCATGAACGCGGCTAAACCGAGAACCGAGAGGAGAAAATGGGCAAGATTGCCTTTGGCGATCCCCGTTTTTGTCCGCAGCCGCGACGATAAAGGCAAAGAGTTTCTTGAGTTTGCAACCGCCCTGAATGTGAGCGCCGGGGGGATGCTCGTAGCTGTGCGGCGAAGTCTGCCAGCCGTCAGCCAGATTCAACTGGAGATCCCCAGTGCCCCGGTTGCCGCTCTTGCCCTGGCCCCGCAGGTTTCACGCAATCTTTTCGCAAAACCGCTACGCACTACGCCTGAGGAAGGTTACTACCTGCTTGGATTGAAATTCTCTCGACCGCTCATACGGGCCAATGACTTGAATGGCTTAAGACGAAAAAGAGCGGTATCAGTGTAGGTGAAGATATTTACCCGCGATGCCGAACGGTGTTACTGTAGTTACATTCCCAGAGATGACTGGGGTGAGTGTTACTTGCTCTTTGGTAAGTTGATACTCCTCAATCACATAAGCTACATATACGAGAGCGCCGAAGGTTGGAGAGTTTGGCGCCCGGAATGCAATCAAACGTATTTTCCTCCCCTGTATTGAAAATCAGTCATGACAACTAGCGGTGTCAATACGCTCGTGCAGCCTTTGGGGGAAATGCCCCCCGATGCAGTCGTGTTTGGGCGCACCGAGGCAATGCGCGCCGTACGCGATCGTCTGACCAAGCTGGCCGGCGCGAATGTGCCGGTTCTCATCCAGGGAGAGAGCGGAACGGGCAAGGATATCGTTGCACGCATGATTCATGCTGCATCACCCTGGCGCACCGGGCCTTGGGTAAAGGTGAATTGTCCTGCGATTCCCGGCACTCTGCTCGAAAGCGAACTCTTTGGCTACGAAAAAGGTGCTTTCACTGGCGCTTACGGCATGAAGCCGGGCCGCGTGGAGATGGCCCATCGCGGCACGCTCTTCCTCGACGAGATCTCCGAGTTAGATCTGGGACTGCAATCGAAGCTGCTGCAATTGCTGCAGGATGGACAGTTCTGCCGTATCGGCGCACAGGAAGATAAAAAAGTAGAAGTGCGCGTGGTGTGTGCCACCAATCGCAAGCTCGAACAGGAAATTGAGAACGGCACGTTCCGTTCTGATTTGTTCTACCGCATCAACGTGGTCAATCTGCATTTGCCACCGTTGCGCGAGCGCGCCGTCGATATTCCCGATCTCGTTTCGTATTTTCTGGAGACTCACAACCGGAAATACAACTGCCGCGCCAAACCGCTCTCGAACGAGATGATGACCGTATTGCGCAAGTATCATTGGCCGGGGAACGTCCGTGAACTGGAAAACCTGGTCAAACGATATGTGATTCTCGGCAACGAGGAAGTGATCTCGGCCGATCTGGCGCCGCGTGAGCCGGACTTTTTCAACGCGGAAATCCCCGTCGACGGGCAGATTTCACTCAAGAAGCTCACTCGCCAGGCGGTGCGAGAATTGGAGCGCAAGATCATTCTGAAGGTGCTGCAAAATCATCACTGGAACCGCAAGCAGGCAGCACGCGCGTTGAACATCAGCTATCGCGCGCTTCTGTACAAGATTCGCGATGCCGGCTTGCCCTCCAATCGCGCCAACAAACCGCGCGATCCCGAGCCTCCCAAGGAAATCGCCGCGGACTAAGGCACGTCCCGCATCTCAGCAACTGCTGTCGCAATCCACGTTGAGCGATGCTCCCGAGAAAGAGGACGGCTGCCCACCGTTTCCCGTCATTTCCCATCCAGCGTGATGTCGCCGACCCCGACGTGGGCGCGCAACTCGTATTTCCCATCCCCGTGGTAGTGCAGGGTTTTACCCAGCCAACCGCTGCTCTCGCCATATGTGGAGGCGTTCACATCGCCGATGCCCGTGCTCGCTCGAACCAACCGATAAGCAGCGGTTTCGCGCGCCAAGCGAATGTCGCCCACCCCGAGATCCAGGTCTTTGTCGCCTTCCACATTCTCGACTGTCAAATCGCCGACTTTTTCGTGTACATCCAGATTTGTATTGGCAGGGACTTCTATCTCCACGTCAAAGTTTGTGTTGGTGTTCGATGGCGCATGAAACTCGATGAATGCGTCGTTTCCGCGAACATCAAAATCGACATGAGCATCCTTCACATTACTTTCCCGGTGCGACTTTACCGTGTACGTCATTCGAATTTTGTCGCTGTCGCCGCGTTTGACGACGAGATCGCCTACGGGCATTCGCACATGCAACATGCCGCCCGATACGAACTCGCGCGCATCGGTATGCGTCTCCGCATAATCCCAATCATGATTCCCGTCGCTCGCTTGGGAAAGCTGGAGTGAAATGGGAATACAGAGCAGGCAGGACAATAGTGTTACGTAAGCACGTTTCTGGCCTAGCGAAATCCTTGCGGGCATAGGGCACTCCTCCGGCGCAAGCGCCACTCACAGTTACGCAAGCCGTGGGATTGAGGTTCCAAAGATTTGCCAGAAAACGGCTTTGCCGGCTTCTGGATAAGGCCCGAAACAAATCCGGCCACCTGACGGCCCAGCCGCCTCAGTTCCTGAAGTCAGCCATGCCGTTCCACACGAGCTGGACAGCAATGGCCAGAATCAGAAAGCCGAAAATCTTGTTGATGGCTCCGACCGCACTTGGGCCCAGGCGACGGACCAGGGGCCCTCCCAGAGAGAAGAAAAGCGTGACGCTCACCGCGATGAACGCGATGCCAATGACCATGCCGATATAGGCCGACCAGTTGTCCACGTGAGCGGCAAGCCCCATCACCACTCCAACGGCACCCGGACCGGACATCAGCGGCATAGCCAGGGGCGTCAGAGAAATGTCTTCCTTGCTCGCGGCTTCGTGACTTTCCGCGGGAGTGATGCGAGCGGTCGATGTGACCATTCCCCAGGCAGTGTTGGCCACAATGAGTCCGCCGGCGATTTTGAGCACCGGCAATGAAATCCCAAAAAAATAAAGAACAAATCGACCGAAAAACAGAAAGGTCACGAGGATCACGAAGACCCAGACACCAGTTTTTAGCGCAGTTCTCTGCCGGTCGCGTGGGGTCCATGACGAGGTCATGGTGAAGAAAATCGGGATGCCGCCGAAAGGATCGACAATTGGGAAAAGAGCCAGAAAGGTTGCCGCTGCTGAGTCCGGCAGCGATCGGAGGAAATGTTCGAGAGCGTGGGCGGAGGTCATCGTTTAACGGTATCCGTCGAGTGTCTTTGCAGCACGTTCGAGCGCGGATGCCAGAATCGCCAGTTGCTGCCGCGCCAACTCGCTGTTGCCCTTGTCCAGAGCCTCATTTACGCCTGGAATTACCACGGCGGCATAGCCGGTGTATTCTCCGGGCGCGTAAATGGCATGGCGGTACCAGGGACGGCGGGGCAGTCCCTGTTGCACCAACAGCGCCCGCTCGGCTCCGATCAGAGCCGCGTTCAACCGCGTCGTGTTGTGGGGAGGATTCTTTTGCTTATCGAGAATCTTTATTCCTGTTGACTCGAACTGATGGGCGGCGGAGTCCACAGCGCTGAAGTCGAGCACGCCGTTGCCAAACTTACTGTCCGCCCGCTTGCGTGCGGTTTCGAGATACGCAACGATTTCCTTGCCGTATTCTTCGTAGTCATAGGGCAGCACGTCGGCATCCGCCATGCGCACCGCTTCCAGCCCAAAGAAGCGCGCCATCTGCTGCTCGTAAACAAAGTCGGGATCGGCGAATTTCTTGAACCAGGTAAAGTCATCGAACGCGGAATGGTATACGCCGTAGGAACCTGACGAACTTATGTCGGTTGAGGGCACTCCTGAGTGTTGCAGGAAGGCTGTGTAGTCAGACCCACTGCCGAGATCTCCGACCGGAACGTCATTTTTCACCCGCGCGGCGGGAACTCGGCGGCTATCGCCAATCGCCTCGGTGGGAGACTGTACGGAGGGATTACCCGGTTGCGATATGCTCTGCCAGACCTCATACACAGTTCCTCCTCTCGGGCTCGGTACGGCTTTGGCCACATCCCGAAGAAATTGCTTAAGGCTTGGTACTGCAGACGCGCCAAAACGCGATCCGGAGACGGCTGTATCCACGTTGAAGTACGCCGGCGAATGAGCGAGTTCCGCTTCATGCTGCTCGACCCATTCGGTCGAACCAATCAGGCCCTCCTCTTCGCCATCCCAGCTGCAGAAAATCATCGTGCGCCTGGGTTTCCATCCGGACTTCAGCAGCTCACCTACGCCATGGACAGCCTCGAGCATCGCCGCAGTTCCACTGTTGGGATCGACTGCGCCGTAAACCCACGCGTCGCGATGATTACCTGAGATCACCCATTCTTCCGGCAGTTCGCTGCCGGGGACGCGTCCGATAACATCCCAGAGCGTGCGAAATTGATAGTCCTGCTTGAGATGCATTTTCACACGCGCCGGGCCGGGGCCAACGTGATAAGTGAACGGCAGTGCGCCTTGCCAGTCGCGCGGAGAAACTGGCCCCGCTATATGCTGCAGGATCGGCCAGGCATCGTGATAGGAAAGAGGAGTTGAGGGAATTCTCGGCATCTGCGCCGATTTCTCGGGCGAGATGCGTTCAGAATCTGGCAGTGAAGGAACAGATGCGATACCCGGCGTGGTGGGGTCGCCGGGAAATTCGAACATATAACCGACGGATCCGCGCTGCACGCCCGTGTCCGGACGCCAGGGACCATCCGGATATTTGTCGCCGCGACGCCAGCCATCGTCAGCAGGATCTGAGTAAAGGATGACGCCAGCCGCACCATGCTCCTGCGCGATAAAAAGCTTGACCCCGCGAAAATTCTGCCCGTATCGCATGAGCACAATTTTTCCGCGCACATCGATCTTGAGCTTATCGAGTTTGTCGAAATCGTCCGGCGTGCCGTAATTGGCGTAAACCACGTCAGCCTCGATATCGGCCGAGGGCGACATGCTGTTAAAAGGCTGCACGACGCGGGGATCATCCTGAAAAGGATCGCCGTCGACGTGCTCGCGCGTGGGACCGTGCATCTCGATACCATCGGGGGCGGTCAGGTCGACGCTGATCTCCTGCGGATAATTCATCCAAACTCTGTACTCGACAATTTGCGTGTCGAGCCCAGCTTCGCGAAATTTCTGGGCAACATAATCGGCTGTCGCCTTGTCTTCGACAGTTCCTGCCATGTGGGGAGCAGCGGTCAGGGTGCGCAAGTGTTCTTCGGCCAGTTTGGGATCGGGGACGGCAAGAAAACGCGATTCGATCGCCGACTCAGCCGCAGAATCGGCAAAGCCAAAAATCGCCGGAGTCAAAGCAGAGGGCGGTCGTCCATTCGGAACTGATCCAGCAACCGCGAATAAGACGCAGGAAAGACTCGCTATGAAAAGGGCTCGCATGAGGCTCCTGAGAGGAAAAGTAGTAAGGTAGCACAGGCGCGAATGCGATTGCCGAGCCTAAGAGCGAACCTGCCCGCTGCCGGTGATCTCATACTTTGAAGATGTTAACTCCGTTAGAGCGAACGGCCCGCGGCAATGGAGTTTCTGCGTGCTGATGCCCATCTCTGCCCCGAAGCCGAATTCGCCTCCGTCGGTGAATCGGGTGGAGGCGTTCCAATACACTGCAGCCGAATCGACGCCGCGCAGGAATCTACGCGCATTCAATTCGTTGCTGGTGACAATGGCATCGGAATGCCTGGTTGAATACTGGTTAATGTGGCCAATGGCTTGGTCCACATCGTCAACCACTCTGATCGCTATGCACAGTCGCAGGTATTCTTCATCCCAGTCCTGCTCGGCAGCGAGGGAAACCGGTAATCCAGCGGCGAGTTCCTGCGCTTTCCGATCTCCACGAATCTCCACCCCGGCGTCGATCAGTCTTCTTGCGATGCGCGGAATGTATGCCGCCGCGATGCGTTCGTGCACGAGCAATTTTTCCGCCGCGTTGCAGACTGAGGGTCGCTGCGTCTTCGCGTTGATCACGATGCGATCTGCCATCTCGAAATCGGCGGACTCGTCGACGAAAATGTGACAGTTCCCCGCTCCGGTTTCAATCACGGGCACAGACGAATTTTCCATGACGAAGTTGATCAGGCCTGCGCCCCCGCGCGGAATGATTACATCTACGACTCCACGCGCGCGAATGAGTTCCTGAACCGATTGGCGCGAATCGGAGTCCAGCAACTCGATCGCGCCACGTGGAATGCCGGCGACGGCATTCATCACTTCGACCAGGCACTCATTCGAATGCGTCGCCTCTTTGCCGCCGCGCAGCACGATGGCATTGCCTGCCTTAAGCGCGAGAACGGCGGTGTCAACGGTTACGTTCGGGCGCGATTCGTAAATGATGCCAATGACTCCGAGCGGGACGCGAACTTTGTGAATGTGCAGACCGCTGCTGGTAGACCACTCCGCCAGTGTTTCACCCACCGGGTCAGGCAGGGCGGCAACTGCACGGACTCCATTGGCGATTTCGGTGATGCGCAGGGGCGTGAGCAAAAGACGATCGCGCATCGAGCCTTCCAGGCCCGAGCTATCGAGATCTTTGCGATTCGCCGATAGGATCTCTTCCCGTCGCGACTCAATTGCGTCGGCCATCGCCAAAAGCAGCCGGTTCTTTTCTTCGGTGGAAAGTAAGGCGACCTGGGCAGCCGCAGTGCGCGCGCGAAGTAGCTTCTCCGGCGTCGTCGAATCATTGAGGGCGAGGCTCGTCATTTCCGCCTCCGCGGCGGGAAGTAAGTACCGATTTTGCGCGAGATTCCGTAGCGGATGGATTGCGGATGTCTCCCGCTGACGATGGCGACGTGAACTCCGCCTTCGCTGGCCAGCTTGGCCGCGCGCAGCTTCGAGATCATCCCGCCTCGACCGAGAGAGCTCCTGCCGTCGCACTGTGCCTCGATTGCAGCAGTCAACTTGCGAATGGTGCGCTGCAGTCGCGGCTTTTTGTCTCCATTCGGAATCAGGAAACCGTCAACATTGGTGAGAAGCAGTAGCCAGTCTGCTTTAACGGCAGTCGCGAGCAACGAGCTGAGTTCGTCGTTATCGCCGAATGCGCCTTCAAGTTCGCGCACCGAGACGCTATCGTTTTCGTTGACAATGGGGACGACACCGAGACTCAACAACTCGGCCAAAGTATTCTGCAGATTGCGATAGCGAACTGCGGAAGTAAAGTCGTCACTTGAGAGCAGGAGTTGTGCGACGACTTTTTTCCCGAAGAATAACCGTTCGTAGGTGTGCATCAGCTTGCTCTGACCTACGGCCGCGCAGGCCTGCATGCGAGGTACGTCGCCGGGCCGTTTCTTGAGGTTCAGGCCTGACATGCCTGCCGCGATTGCGCCTGACGTCACGATAAGATATTCGTTTCTGGAAAGATCAAATTGATCGACAATGCCGCGCAGCAAGTGGGTGTCGATCTCACCGCCGGGGGCGATGAGACTGGTGCCGATTTTGATCACGATTCGCATGCCGCTCTTGCCGCCCAGATAGTTCTCTCTCGCTCCGTGTGACGCAGTCAGAAGCACATTTTCAATATACTTGCGGGAAGGACAATGACTCTATCCTGCCGTTAGAATGGTCACTCTGGCAAGCTGCGGAACTTCAGGCTGAGTCACACATGCCCGCGCCCAACGCCACAAGCCGATTCTCAGACCGCGTGCAAAACTATGTTCTCTATCGCCCGGGATACCCGCGCGAAGCGTTGGATGTTTTGAAAGCCGAGTGCGGCCTCACGTCGGCGCACGTCATTGCCGACATCGCCTCCGGCACCGGAATCTGGACGAAAATGCTGCTCGAGAATGGTAACCGCGTCGTCGGAGTGGAACCCAATGCGGAGATGCGCGAAGCCGGCGAACGATTTCTGGCTAATCTTCCGGCCTTTACTAGCGTTGCGGGAAAAGCCGAAGAAACAGGGCTTGAAAATCACTCCGTCGATTTCGTAAGTGCCGCCCAGGCAGCCCACTGGTTTGATCGCCGGCGAGCGCGACAGGAATTTGCGAGAATTCTTAAGCCTCACGGATGGCTGGCACTGTTGTGGAATGAGCGGGTGACGGATTCGACGCCGTTTTTGCGCGACTATGAGCAACTGCTGCTGACATTCGGAACCGATTACGAAGAAGTCCGGCATGAGAACACTACCGACTCCGTAAATGAATTCTTCGATCCCGTGCCGTTTCAAGCGAGAATATTTGCGAATCGACAGGAACTAGACTATTCCGGCATCGAGGGACGTTTGCTCTCCTCGTCGTACGTGCCGGGACCGGATGATCCGAAACATGAGCCGATGCTGCGAGAGTTGAGAAAACTTTTCGCTGCGCACGCGGACAAAGGAAGGGCGACACTCGAGTACAGGACGCGAGTTTATTTTGGAAGGCTGACGTGAGGGCAGGAGAAAGAATTGTCTGAAGAGAAAAGTTTTCACATGAAGCCCGAAGAATTTCGGCGTTACGGTCACGCCATGATCGATTGGATCGCCGACTACCAATCGAAAATCGAGTCGTTTCCGGTGCTCTCGCAAGTAAAGCCGGGAGAGATACGGGCGTCGCTGCCGGCGAATCCGCCAGCGCATGGCGAGTCATTCGACGCCCTGTTGAAGGATGTGGATCGGATCATCCTGCCCGGGGTCACCCACTGGCAGTCGCCGAATTTTTTCGCCTACTTTCCATCCAACGCCTCCGGACCAGGAATTCTCGGTGACCTGCTCTCATCCGGCCTGGACGTGCAGGGCATGCTGTGGTCAACCAGCCCGGCATGCACCGAGCTTGAAACCCACATGATGGATTGGCTGGTCGGAATGCTGGGATTGCCGCAAAAATTCCTGTCATCGCAAACCGGCGGCGGAGTCATTCAGGATACAGCATCGAGTGCGGCGCTATGTGCACTGCTGGCCGGGCGCGAGCGCGCCACGAATTACACGACGAACAAAAAAGGAGCCAACGGGAAGCTGGTAGCCTACGCTTCGACGCACACGCACTCGTCATTGGAAAAGGCAGCAATGATCGCCGGCGTCGGCACAGCGAACCTGCGCCTGATCGACGTGGACGATCGCTTTGCCATGCAGCCCGACGTGCTGGCTCGCCAGGTCAAGAGCGACCGCGAGGCAGGACTCACACCGTGTTTCGTGTGCGCCACCGTTGGAACAACGTCGTCCAATGCAATGGATCCCATTGGCGAGATCGGTCAGATCTGTCGCGAGTACAATCTCTGGCTGCATGTCGACGCTGCCATGTCGGGCACGGCGATGCTGTGTCCCGAATTTCGCCATCTGCAACGTGGAGTCGAGGTCGCGGACAGCTACAACTTCAATCCCCATAAATGGATGTTCACGAATTTCGACTGCAACTGTTTCTGGGTCGCAGACCGCAAGTCGCTCATTAAAACTCTGAGCATCGTCCCGGAGTATCTGCGAAATCAGGCGTCGGAATCCGGCGCAGTGATCGATTATCGCGACTGGCACATTCAGCTCGGGCGCCGGTTTCGATCGCTGAAGTTGTGGTTCGTGATCCGGCACTATGGTGTAGAAGGATTGCAGCATCACATCCGCGAACACGTGCGTCTGGCCAAGGGCTTCGCCGACTGGGTGCGAAACGACAACCGCTTCGAACTCGCGGCCCCCGTTCCGCTGAATCTGGTCTGTTTTCGTCACAAACAAGGAGACGCCGCGAATCAGACGATCATGGACCGGCTGAATCGCAGCGGAGATCTCTTCCTGACGCACACCAAACTGAACGGTAAGATGACCTTGCGGCTGTGCGTGGGACAGACGAACACGCAGGCTAGGCATGCGGAAAAGGCGTGGCAGAGAATTTGCGAAGAAGCTGCACGCCTAGGCGCCGCCGAATGAGAGTGCGTGATATTTCGGATCAAACTGTCCGATTCTTTCGAGTGCAACATTCTTTAGCTGTCAAGGTCGTTCACTGGACAACCGCTCTTCTGGTTTTGGCGCTGGCCACTCCGGTCTTGCTGCATGCCGCCACCATTTCTGGCACCGTCACAGATCCGTCAGGCGCGGTGATTGCCGATGCGCGAATCGAAATCACCGGCGGGGATCTGGCGCAAGCTGTGGTGCTTTCCACCGACGCGCTCGGCCAATTTGCGAGCGCTGATCTGAGACCGGGCAAGTACGTGGTGCGGGTGAAGCGCGATGGATTCGAAACTCTGGAACAGACCGTCGACTTGACTGCGTCGATTGAACTGCAACTCACTCTCACCATCGCTAAGCAGCAAACCAATATTAGCGTACCCGGAATTGCGCTTGATTATGCGAATTCCGATCCTGTCTATCGCAAGCTGCGTGATATTGGCCTTGGCGCGACGTTTCGCCTCGACAACTTTACTTTGGCCTACGACGTTGGCATCTTCCACTTTGAGAAAGGAACGCTGACCTGGCTCTTGCCTGTCGAAGGCATGGTCACCGGCGCAGTTTTCGTTGGTGAAGGACACTTTCATCTGAAGCCCGTGATTCCCATGGACGCCCACGAAATCAACCGCCGCATCGGCGCTGACGAGGTCGACGAGGACTTCTCAGCGGTCGTGTTCCGCTTCACGCGGGAAGAGCGAATGCGATTCCTGCCAGGCATTGGCGACAAGGAAGAACCATCGACGGACGCCAAGGCGGCGTTTCAGCGATGGAGGGATCGAGTCCGGCGCCGTCACGAAATTCCCAGGAGTTTCACCGAGTCCGTGTTTGAAGGTGAAACCATGGATAACGTGGACGCCGACGTTCTCGCCACCGTCTACAATCCTGCGCACCCCGCGTTTTTTAACGCTTACCTTCAGGGAAAGAAACACAAGGATTTGCGTTTTTTTGTGAGGGCTCGCGTGGGCGCGATTCCGCAGATCGACTCGCCGGAAGAGGTCGCGTTGATCAATTACGATCCCGACAGTCTGGAGGATGGCATCTGGTATCTCGATCACTTCAAATACGAGTACATCAATCATCTCGCCAGTTCGCTGGAAGATCGGCGGCTGTTCGCCACCAAGCGCTACCGAATTGAGACGGTCATCGCCAAGAATGAGCACCTGTTCGCTGTGGCTACGATCAGTTTTGTGCCTTTGCTCGAAGGAGAGCGGGTGCTGAAGTTCGGACTGCTGCCCAACCTGCGCGTCTCGCGAGTTCTCGACGAACAGGGACAGAATCTCTATTTCATTCAGGAAAGCCGAAAAGAGGATGGATCGTTTTACATTGTCCTCGGGAAAGCACCTGCCATCGGCAAGGAAACCTCAGTCACAGTGGAATACGCCGGCGATAGAGTTCTGGAGCAGGCAGGTGAGGGCAGTTTCTATGTTGGGGCACGCACCTCCTGGTATCCGAACCTGAACGGATTTGGCGAACACGCCTTGTACGACCTGACGTTTAAGGTCCCGCGCAAATACAAAGTGATCAGCATTGGAAAATTGCAACAAGAGTCCGTAGAGGGAGACCTTGCGGTAAGCCACTGGGTTACGCCCAATCCGGTTGCTGTCGCCGGATTCAATTATGGCGCCTACGAGAGAGAAGACATTGTCGACGACAAGACCGGCTACAAAATAGCCGGCTACTACATCACCGAACTGCCCGACCGCTTGCGCCACTATCCTGCGCTGCAGAGCATGGCGCCGCATGCGATGACCAAGTATGCACTCGAACAAACGCGCGCACAGATGCAGCTTTGCAGTTTTTATTTCGGCAAGCTGCCGGATGACGAGATTTCCATCACGGAACAGCCTGATTTTGCCTTCGGCCAGTCCTGGCCGGGTCTGGTGTATCTCCCGATTTCCGCCTACATCGATTCCACGCAGCGCTGGATGCTCTTCGGACACATCGACAACAAGTTCACCGGATTCGTGCAGGAAGTGACTCCGCACGAAGTGGCGCATCAGTGGTGGGGACACGCGGTCGGGTGGGCTTCTTATCACGATCAGTGGCTTTCAGAAGGTTTCGCGGAATTCTCCGCCGGACTATTTCTGCAAAATGCTTTCGGGAAAGATTGGCAGCATGATTACATTGATTTCTGGAATCGACTGCGCGATCGCATCCTCCAGAAAAATAATTTTGGGATCGCACCCAATGACGCTGGTCCGCTTTGGATGGGGACGCGGCTGGTTTCTCCGAAGACGGAAAGTGCGTATCAAAACGTAACGTATCCCAAGGGCGCCTATGTGCTCGAGATGCTGCGTTCCGTCATGTTCAGCCAGGACGATGGCGACAAGGCGTTCATTGACATGATGCACGACTTCGTCGAGAGTCACCGTGACCGGCCGGCTTCGACCGAGTCATTCAAAGCCATCGCCGAGAAGCACATGACAAAACTTATGAACTTGCGTGGCAACGGGCGGCTCGACTGGTTCTTCGACGAGTGGGTCTACGGCACGCAGATTCCGCGCTATAAATTCGATTATCAGCTCACGCCGGCAGACGGCGGAAAAGTAAAGCTGCATATGACACTCACCGAAAGCGACGTCGATGACAGCTTTGCCATGCTGGTCCCGATTTTTGCCGACTTCGGCAAGGGAATGACCCGCATCGGCCAGCTGGGAATCGGCGGCAATATGACCCGCACTGCAGATGCAATTCTGCCGAGCATGCCGAAGAAAGTTGCGCTGAACGCGTACAAGGAGATTCTGGAACGGTGATGAGCGTGCAGAATCCAGCATCGCGTATCCGTTGAAAGGACGGGCCGCATGAGATCAGAAACGAAAGCGCAGATCGCGAGGCTCAGCCTCTCATTGTTGACAGCCGTGGTCGTGTTATTTCTTCTGGGCGGTTTGGTGCTGGTGTTGTGCGCTGGACTCGACGTAGATCTTTTTCGCGAAACCACGACTTCCTTTCTAATTTCGTGCTTTCTCGGGTTGATCGGCCTTGCTGCAATACTGGTCGTGCTAAATCTCGCCACGAATGTCAGCCTGATCGCGGACGCTCGAATCGAAGAACTCAAAATCGACACCAGCCGAGGCATATCAAAGAAGTGGGTCGTTGCATTCTTTGCGATTGCTCTCGCACTGGTAGGTTTCATCTTCGCTGGCACATACCTATCAAAGGAAAA
>JASHOT010000124.1 GCA_030040965.1 Candidatus Sulfotelmatobacter sp.
GCTTGTGCGGCGGCCCAGAAAATGGGATAAAGAGAATCGTAGTCGATGGGGCTCTGCCACCGACGTTGACCTGCCAAGATCTGAGCCGGAAGCGGAGCTCCTTCTCCTCAAAATCCAATCGCCGCAAGAGAATAAAGCATTCCAGCTACAGGTTTTATAGGTTTGAATTAGACAGATTGGCCGGTTATTTTCGGCAATTCGGAAGCAATCAGTTCTCTACCCGCTGTGAGTATTTTTCTCAAGGAGCGTACCGAAGCAGCAAAGCGTTCTCTATTCCTCGTCTTCTCGCGAACCGTGCCAATAGCCGCAGCGGAAGGTTGAACGGAGACAGCACGCCGGGAAGCCAAGTGTCACTCATCGCCAAGCAAACCGCGAGTTGTCGAAGGCTGCGCGGAACTTTGAGGCGGTTGTTGTTTAGACCCTCTAATGCGAGTCCGGCGAGGATTCGCACTGAGTTCTCAAAGCCTTCATTTCCGGGCACAATACGCGTGCGAATACGGGCGGGCTGCGGGGTTTCGTTGAGAAAGCTGTGGACCTCGCCTGCTTTTACAACATAGCTCTGCCCCGCACTTAATTCTCTTCGAAGACCTTGTTTTAGATCTAACCGGAGTACGCCCTCGATGACCTCGAACGCCTCATCGTAGGTCTTGTGATAATGAGGCGGGTTCTTTCCGCCCGGCATGACCATCACTTCCAGTTCGGTGATGGCGCCGTGAGATTCCTTTGCAGTCGTGAGAAAGGTGATCGTGCTTCGAAGTGCCGGGTTGTGAATCGTTCGCGTCATTCGCAGATCTGGCCCATCTCGTACGACCGCCACTATCGGGCTGACGCTCCTTGAGACGCAGGAATCTTGGGCAGTAGCATCAATCGGAACGCCGCTCGGTTTCTTGCATACGTACACACCCAGAGCACGGTCACAATGAGCGCCGGTGGGCTGAATGTGTGATCGAGAAACAGGTGAAACATGTAAATGTTGAACAGGAACGCGGCGATCACCGTGAGTGCGAAAGGCACAAAGAGCCGCAATAGCAGGAGAATGCCGCATAGTATCTGAACACCGGCCAAAATGTGGCCATAGGGAGTGGCCTGCATGACGGCCATATATTCACGCGCGATGGGCGTTTGGAACGTCAGTGCCTGCCGGAAGTGCACAAATCCATTGAGGCCGTTGAGCAGAAAGATGAGGCCAAGCAGGCTCCGCTGAATGTGAGCGACAATTCGTAGAAAGTTTTTCGTCGTTGCGAACTCCGATCGAAGTAACTTTGTTTTCTGTGCTGAGGCTTTGCACCCCTTCGTTAGGGCAGCGTAAAGACCACGCGAGGTTTACCGGGAGAACTCCAATATCTCTCGACTTCGCTGAGTGGAACCCCTTTCGTTGCGATACGCAACCGAGCAGGAATCACGGCGTCGAAAGTAGACTTCGCCGCGTTCAGCAGAGCCGGCAGCGGAACACTCTTGTAACCGCTCCCCATCAATACAATTGACGAAGAACGCAGCCCTGCGCCCGGAAGGTCGATACTCTCTTCACCACTCGCTCCTCCGACATGAACGAAGCGAACCGGACGAGCGTCGTCCACGCCTTTGGCGATCGCTGCGATGATTGCGCGCGCACTCGCGCCCCAGAGATAGTCGACAACCACGTCGATACCGCGGCTGAAGGCATCGATCAGTGCTTCCTCGTATTGCTTTGCCCCGTTCGGATGGACCAGACCCAACGAGAAGGAAATCACTTGGTCGGCCCCGTGAGCCTTCAACTCTTCGAGTTCCATCTCATTTCGACCAGTCGCAATCACGCGTTGTGCGCCCAGGTGCTTCGCGAGTTGAACAGCGATACGGCCGGCCGTCCCAGTCGCACCGTTGACGAGAACTGACTCTCCGGGCCTCAGGTGGGCACGTTCGATCAAACCTGCCCAGGCAGACATTCCGGGGTTGGCAATCGCTGCCGCCACAACCTCGTCCAGCGTATCCGGCAGCGGAATGCAATGTTCAGACTTGACCAGCGATCGCTCCGCCATGGCGCCGAATGGCGACTCGGGAAGCCCGAAATATACCCTCTGTCCGTCAGCTGTAATCCCGACGCCGTCTGTTCCGGCTACAGCGGGAAATGAACCATCGGCGCTGTAGTGTGAGCCCGAGGCACGAGATCTGGTGAGTTGGCTGAGCGCGGAAGCTTTTACCTGAATGACACGGTACCCCTCGCGCGCCACTGGGTCAGGAAAATCTCCGTAGACGGGATCGGTTTTTGGCGCTTTCACGATTGCGGCTTTCATCTTGTTTTCCTCCAAACAATGCCTAATAATCTAACGGTGTTTGAGTAATCTAACATCGTTAGATTTTGGATGTCAATCCTGATACTCTGGATTCATGAAAGTGAATCGTGACATGGTGGTCAGGGCAGGACTGAAGCTCCTGAACGAGGTCGGACTGGAGAAGTTGACCCTTCGGCTCCTCGCCAGCGAGCTCGGAATCCAGGCTGCTACGCTCTACTGGCACTTCAAGAGTAAGGAAGAATTGATTGATGAAATGGCGACCCTGGTTCTCGCCGACGGCGCTTCGCACCTGCTTCCGGCGAAAGATCCCGCGGATTGGAGCGTTTGGGCCACTTCGTTTGGATTGGGTCTCCGAAAGACTTTGTTGGCCTACCGCGATGGCGCAAGGATGGTCGCGGGAACGCGCCTTACCAACACTGAATACATGAAAACTGCGGAGCGGATCGGAGCCAAACTTGTCGCAAGCGGCTTCACCGTTCGCCGGACGGTCGTCCTCCTGAGCACAATCTACGACTACACATTAAGCCTTGTGATGGAAGAACAGGCTGTATTTCCACGCTTCAACAAGCGGTCACCGCAATATGACATTGCCAAAAGGAACGCGGAACTCGACCCGAAGGAGTTTCCCTTGCTACGTCAGGCAGGCCCAATTTTGTTTGACCGGTTTGATCGCCGCTACAAGGAGGGACTCGACTTGATTGTGAGAGGGGCGCAAAACCGCGAAAAATGATCGGCCCCTGATCTCGGGGCATCGCAACCTTTGGGAGCTCTGCCGCGACAAGGCACAGGCCGCCCTCTCAGTTTCGTTTCCTCAAACAAACTGGGGCACCACTCCGGAACGAGGAGGTTCACCCCAAACCAAATACTCGAACGGGTGTGCCGTTGCTGTGCCACAGATTTCGTCCGAATTAGCGAAAACTCACAGATTTCCGCATAGTGTCTGAATATCTTCCGTGCGGGCTGGTTGTTCGGCAAGTCATTGAGGTTTATGGCGATTAATGGCGATTATAGTCGTGAACTTCTCTAGGCCGTCTAACAGCCGAATAGTCGTCCGCTGCCCAATCAGCCGATGGATACCTGCTTTGCCGACTTCGCAGTATGCGGGGCGTGTGTTCTCCTCTCATGAGGCAAGTCTGGCTAAGGAGGACATTCCTACGCTAGGCATTTTCATCGAAGCCATAAACGCTCCGCTGAAACTGATAAACACGATCACCGAGAGAGTGGCCTGACAAGCGAAGCCCTTGAATGTGATCCCCAGCCCTGAGAACTGGACCCCGCCAGCCTGGTTCATAATTGCCTTTTGCTTCCTCGTCATCGCCAATCTTACGGAGGAGAGATAATCCAGGCTGGGTTACAAAAGCACATTCATAACCCGAACTCGCTCGTTCCGCCTCACACTTAGCATCATGTGCTGAGACCCCACTCAAAGCTCGCTTTGATCTTCACGGCGCCGGTGTCCTGATCAATCTGGATTGTCGACCGCCGTGACTCGGCGCTGTGTAGTCGCGGCTCCAGGCCTCCCCCCGAGAGCACGTCCTCTTATTCAGTCGAGCCAGCACCTGAGGCAATCTATCCTCAGCCAGGCTGAAAATAACGGGTGCACCCGAAGCGGCGGTTGTGCTTCAGCGGTTTGCCGGATCCCCCGATCAGAACACAAGCCGTAACGGCGGACTTGTGTACATCGAGTCCGCAGCAGCGTGGGTACAAAACTTCCATGGCTGTCTCCCTCCGCGGTGCGACGTAAGGATGCACAAATCGCGAAAATCTTCCTCGCGTGCTCTTCTCCGAAGAAAAGGCAACAATCTGTTGTTCTTGACGGCATCCAGGGCCAAACTCATCCGCGGGCTCTCAGGCTTCAATAAGGCCGACGGCCACATATGTCCACGGCTCCGATAGCCTAACTCGTTTTCATCGGCCCCTGTGCCCCAAACGGACATGTCGAAGTAGAACTCATCACATCTGTTTACAACACTTAGGAACAAATAGGGGAAAAGAAAAGCCGCCCCGACCGAGACCGAGCGGCTTTCTGTGCTTTCATTCTGTTGTGCGCTGCTTCTATCTAAGTGCAGGTCCTGCCTTCGACAACTCCTTGGGAGCGCTCTCGGCCTCGATCGGGGGCTTCGGCGGTGCGGGCGGCGCTTGGTAGCCGATCGCTTGCTCTGGCGGTGCGCCGAACAGCTCCGGATGCAGGTAATGGCCGCGTTCGTTTTCCGGCTTTTCCTCTTCCACCTGGATACGGTGCGCTTCGGCATACGCATCGTGGCGAATGCCGGTCACTTGCCACGAAACTTTTCCTCCCGGCTTGCCGCCGGCGATGCGGAAGCGGTTGCCGGAAATCTCGCGCGCGATGTAGAGATTGGGTTGTGCCCTCCCGATCGAGGTCAACTGGTAGCGAAAATCCCGGTTCAGCGCCTGGAAGTAATCGGGTAGCGTGATCCACGCCGCGCCATGCGCATCCATTTGCGTCACGCCGTTGTAAATGTTCATCATGTCGGGCGATTCGACGAACGAGTGATACAGATACTTATTGGCCGGATCGAGCGGGTGGTCGATTTTGAATGAGCCGCTGCCTTTGCTCAGTGAGCCCGAGATGTAAACGTTACCGCCAAACCATCCGGCGAGTGAGTCGCTGGCGTTGTTGACGGCCACGATGCCGCTTCCCTGCGAGCTCGAGGTATAGAACGTACCCCCATTAGTACCCGTCCCGGAATTCGCGGTGTTCTGGCCGTAGACGGCGCTGTGCCCGGCAACGTTCGAGAAACCTGTTATTCCACCGGATCCGTTATCAAGAACATGCAGGGTGTACTGAGGCGATGTGGTGCCGATGCCGACGTTGACGCTGGCGCAATTGTTGGCTGCCGTGCAGTTATTGGTGCCACTGATCGGACCGAGTACTATCGCGTTGTTCGGCACAACCTCGGCATAGGCGCCGATCGCCGTGGAGTTGGTGAGCGTTGCACTTGAGTAACTCGTGCCATAGCCCAGGAAGGTATTGTTGTTGCCGGTCAGAGCCGTCCCAGTTGTGGTCGGGAGTCCCGCATCATCGCCGACGGCCGTGTTTTCACTACCTGTGGTGTTGTAGTAGAGCGCGCTGTGCCCTACTGCAGAGTTGAATGATGCAAGCCCTGTGCCCGTGCCGAAGTTCTCATTGGTTGAATAGAGCGCATCGTGGCCAATAGCGGTGTTGTAGTCACCATCTCCGAAATCTCCTATGTTCGAGAATAACGCCTGATAACCGACCCCGGTGTTGCCTGCCGCCACCGTATACAGATTCCCACCGAAGCCGAGAGACGCATTCCCCAAGCTGACCGAGCCCCAGTCAAAGACTGTGCCTCCAAGTTCGAAGCCTGACGTGGCATTCACGTACCCGCCGGCGGAAACCGACTGGGTCGCGGTGACGTTCGTCGCCGTCAGGTTCGCGTTCACCGTCTGGTTCTGGCTGAAGATGTTGGACAGTCCGGTTTGCGCGAACTCACCTGCTGTCAGACCTCCTAAGAAGTTGGCGTTCAGGTTCGGAGCCATCGTGGTCGAGGTCACCTGCAGGGGCGGCGACCCCTGCGCCACCGTGATCGTCTGAGCCCCGCTGAAGGTGTTGCTTTCCAAAGTCGCCGTCCCGGGAAATGCCTGCCCACTGGCAAACGTGATCTGCCCGTTGGCGGCGATGTTCAATCCCGTCTCGACCGGCGTGCTCGACCCCGAGGCGTAGAGCAGGTTCAATGTGCCCGAAGGATTGCTCGTGTCGTTGCCCGAAGGCTCGGCTTGCCATTGAAAGTTCTGTGTGATGGCCTCGCCGCTCGTGCTGTTGTAGGAAGTCGCAGTTTGTTTGATGGGTTGTGAATTGTAGCCTTTGCTGGCGGTAGCCGTGCCCGTTTGAGGCAGAGTCAACGGCCCGCGCACCGTGCCGCCGCCTTTGACGTCGAGGCTAGTTGCGGGCGTCGTGTTGTTGATGCCCACTTTAGCCGTGCTGCCGCTGCCAGTCTGCGTGATTGCCGAGCTGGCAATGTCGCTAACAGCATCCCACAATGGGATGTAGCCCACCGTGCCGCCGCTCGTGGTCACGTCAGAGGAGGTCTGCTGCGAGCTCGCGGCCACGGATGCTGCGTTCGCCGTGGAAGCGTCGCCAAGCGCATTCATCCCGCCGGTCGGCGGCGCCGCCAGCACGAAGGCCGAAGCGGGAAGTCCGCCCAGAGTTTGCGCGTCTCCGGCTTTTAACGCGTATGGAACCGCGACCAGCAACACGCGTGGCTGCTCCTGCTCGCCCTGCGCCTGCACGCCCATCCAATGCGCCTGGCCCGCGGTGAAAATGGTAGCGGGCAAGCCGGTGCTGCTAGTCGAGCCAAGCGTGACCGTGTAATGACCAGTGTTATCAGGCTGAACGCTCTGGCTCTCCATCCACAGTGCGGCCCCGCCGGTCTGCTCCGAATAAAGCGAGAAGGTGACGGCGACTGTCCCCGTCAGCGGTTTGCCGTTTGCGTCGTTCAACGTGCCGTTAAAGTTGACCAGCGGGGGCACGATTGAGTTGGCAGGAGCGGCCTGCTGCGCGCGCAACGGAGGCGCACTGACCGCCATCAGGACCGCGAGAGTTGCGAACATGGAAGCTGGGGAAAGACGCGAATGCAACGGATGGGAATACGTCATCGGAGAAGACCTCCTGGCTGGAAGCAAGGCTGGATGCGCCGAAGTGTGGCCGCCGGCTTGTTCCCGCTTTCACTTTGCTCTTGGTTTTCATGGCATCCTCCTTTCTTCGTGTGATTTGGTTCCCTTACTGCCTCGTCACTCAGTAAAGCGAAATCCGCAGGCAAATTGGCTCACGCACAGGGGAAAAAATTTTCGCGGTACGAAGACTCTCGGGATGGGCGAGGGACATGTCGATACCCTGCCGGGTTCGCTCACATTTCGAACCTGCCGAAATCTGTCGGTAGCGCTCACCGAGGGGTTAATGAGATGGTCCCGCATTGCGAGAACAAGGATATGAAGTGCGCCAACAAACTGGCCCGCATAGCCTGGGCCGCGTTGTCCAGCGGCAAAGACTATCGACATCAACCTCTGCACGGCGCGGCAGCTTAATGGTCGTGGAAAAGACGCTGCGCTTGGTAAGCACAGAACGCTTTCCACTTTTCCACCGCCACGACGACGGCTTTAGAGTCATTCCCACGGTCTGCTGAAGGGAGAAGAAGACCAACAGTCCAATGGCGTGCCGGAAAACCTGAACGCTCAAATGCGTCCTAGTGACCGAGGGATTTAAAAGGACCGAGCAATTTGTTGAAACTCGGGGTGAAAATCTACTCCTATAATGATCATCGTTCGGCTCTCCTTTCTCCCGAGCCTTGTTGGTTGAATTCAGCACCACCAACTCTACTTGGGAATCGGAGCCGACATTGTCATGGAATCAATTGCGCTCAAAACCCCTGCCGCGCATTTTGAGAAGTGAAATCCGGATGTTTCAACAAGAACTCAATGAAGTATCCTTCTTCGATCAAGACATTGCGGAGAGCGGCAATGACTCCCTCGTGGCGGTGGCGGCACATTGGCGTATTCTTGGTGCTACTAGCGGTTTTCACCGCGATTGGCACATCCCTCGCCATCGTCTCCGGCAATCTCTTCGGAGCGAGTGGCTATTACACTCAACTCATCATGTGGTCCCCCGCAGCCGCAGCAGCACTGACTGCAGTGATTGCGGGCACACCCTTGAGCGTCTTCGGCTGGAAGTGGGGGGACTGGAAATGGCAGTTCCTAGCTTGGCTCACTCCCTTAGCGTACGTCAGCATCGCATACGGGCTGATTTGGAGCGTGGGGTGGGGCAGAGTGCCGAATCCAGAGTTTGTCGCCGATGCAGCGAAATCAGTGGGTCTTCCCATACCCCCTGCCGCGTCAGCGCTTTTGATGATCTTTTTCAGCGCGACGCTTGGCATGTTTTATTTTGGCGGGGCATTGGGAGAGGAAATCGGATGGCGTGGGTTTCTCGTTCCTGCACTCTTTGAGCTAACGAATCGCAACTTCACCGCGACAGCCCTCATCAATGCTGTGATTTGGGCGTGCTGGCACGCGCCCATTATTTTCTTCAGTTCGTATAACAACCGCGGCGTGCCTCGATGGTACAGCTTCCTTTGTTTCATAATCCTCAACATTGGTGGCGCGACGATCGTTGATTGGCTTCGTCTGCGGTCAGGTAGCCTCTGGACCGGCGTGGTGCTTCACACGAGCCACAACATATTTGTTCAGGACATATTTACGCCTCTTACGGTTAACACCGGGAAGACGCAATACTTCATCGATGAATTTGGAATAGTCCTGCCGCTCGTCATGTTGGCATTCGCGATCTATTTCTGGACACGCCGTAGGGAACTGATGAACTTCCCAGAATCGGAGATCAGGACGAATGAAGAAGTAGCCGTTCGAACTCAACGATCAGGCCATAGCACGCTTTGAGCCGCAAAGCGGATTCTGAGCGCAATCGCGATGTTTGTGCGCCGGGATAAACCGGCACGAGGTAGAGGATGAAAGAGCCTTACGAGGAAGGCCTAGCGAGCCACCTCGGCCTCGAGTCTTGCGCGAGCCCTATCGTGAGGTAGGCCG
>JASHOT010000125.1 GCA_030040965.1 Candidatus Sulfotelmatobacter sp.
TCAAGATCGCCGAACGGCGCCCCTGTGACATATACGAAACTCGGTTGCGCATGCTCCTTCGCATATTGCTCTCTCAGCGGATTCCAAAATGGTGCAATGAATACGCCGAACACGCAGGTAGACAACGCTATGCGCCCCAATGGCGACTTTATGATCTTCTTGACATGGCTTGATATTAGACACGAATCGGCCAAAAGAATCGCGAAACTAAAAACGAAAGAGAAGCGCCACCAAAATGTCATACCAGGTAGCACTCCACCCGCAAATGTAATAAGCGCGATAAGCCAACGCAGAAGGTTTCGATACCAGAAAGAAGTAGGGGATGGAGGTTGTTGCTGCATTGCCACCATGATTGTGGCAGAATTAACGACGTGCGGCAAGTATATAATTGCCGAAATAATTCTCCCAACCCTTTCCGGTTCACCCCGCCCAACTTGATAAAATAGAACTATAGAGAGAAAAACCAACGCGGCCCGCCAAGGCCGCCTTTTTTATTTCTTGTCATCCTGAGAGATCGCCGCTTTTGCGCCAACGAAGGACCTGGGCGCACCGCGCGAACATTCTCGCGCGCTTTGCGAGAATGATGAATTCGCTCGTCTAGTGCGCCTCCTTTCGAACGAAAATCTAACGACAAACGAAAAGCAACAGGATCCTCATGGAAAATCCCGGTATGCGCATCCGCCAGCCCAAGGCGCGCGGAGAGTGGGCCGAGCTGCGCTTCATGGCCCGCGCCGCCGAACTTGGACTGCGCGTTACCAAGCCCTGGGGCGACAACGCTCCCTACGACTTCGCCGTCGAGCACAACGGACACTTCCTCCGCGTCCAGGTCAAATGCACCCGCAAGAAGCGCGCCAACTCCTGGGTCTGCTCCGCCACGAGCAACCGTGGCCCCTATTCCTCCCACGACATCGATTTCCTCGCCGCCCTCATCATCCCCGCCGACACCTGGTACATCCTCCCCATCGCCGCCCTGCATCATTCGTTCGATATCTGGCTCGCCCCCGACCGCCCCACCTGCCGCTACGCCCAATTCCAGGAAGCCTGGCACCTGCTCAAACGTTGAGCTGTTTTGAGTGGCGCGGGCGCCCCCGCCCGCGAGCCCGCGCGGTTACGATTCGACCTCGCGAGCGACCGCGTCAAGCACGCCTCGAAAGGGCGCGGCTTCAGCCGCGCCATCATGATGCTCTTTCTTAACCCTTGTCATTCCGAGGAGCGCCGCGACGAGGAATCTGCTTTCCTCCTGCCACCTGCACAACCGGGAAGGGCACGACTTCAGTCGTGCCAACCCAGCGTTGCAGATGATCGCGGCTTTAGCCGCTGAGGGTCGCCGTAACGCGGGTGCCTGCGCTCGAACACGACGCGCAACGAGCGGCGCGCGGCCCAGGGTTCTTGATCTCGCCGACACGATCAGGAAAGTGGGTGCCCCACTCTTCGCGCACTTTGTGAAGGGTGGGAACGAGGTCGCATGCGGCGCCAGTTCCAGGCCGCGCGTGTGTGTCATTGGTATTGGCAGACCGCGAATCAACTTCGTAAACTTTCGTACCCTTGAAAAAATTGTTGCGCGATTCTGCATTCATCTGCTATAAACAATGAACCGAGAGCATTTGTGTGGCTGGCTGGGCGCATTTCTGCAACTCTCGTGCGCGTCCGGCATCTAAATGGTTTAAGCGGTTGAATCCGCTGAATTGTCCCGGCCACGGGACTGGATTCGGAAACCCAAGTTTCAAAAGAACCCCGGTTTCTGAAGGGTACCTTCAAGGCAAGGACCTCCAAAAGCAAGTTCTTTTCTCAATTTTCTGTCTTCCGCCTGCGCGTGCCCGAAAAGCCGTGAGTCGAAACCGGTCCTGCACTCCCAAGCGGAAGACCATACTGCTGCGCGCTTCCTTTGCCCCCTCGCCTGACTTCCCGTTGTGGAAATCTGGTGGAAATTCTGTGGGCTGCTTGCGTTGACGCAACTGGCGCTGCGCGGTATGTTTGAAAGGTTTCGAGGACAGCGGAATTGTCCGTGCGGGACCGGATCTCTGATCCGGTCCGGTCGAGCGTAGCTCGACAACGGTCTTTTCGCTGGACTGAATGCGCGCCGCTCAGGCGGATCGTGCTTCGGTCTTTGACAACTTGGTTGAACGTGCCAGTCGTGAGAGAGCGGATTCGGGCATAAGTCCGAAGCGATCTCACAAAATAGGCCACGGAAATCCTGCTGGATTTCACGTGGTCGCCAGCACATCGTTTCGAGCGATGGAGCTGGCAAGTCTCCCTTCTACCCGTCGGGAGACGAATCAGGTTTCAAACGAGAGTTTGATCCTGGCTCAGAATCAACGCTGGCGGCGTGCCTAACACATGCAAGTCGAACGAGAAAGTGGAGCAATCCATGAGTAAAGTGGCGACCGGGTGAGTAACACGTGACTAACCTACCTCCGAATGGGGAATAACTCCGGGAAACCGGGGCTAATACCGCATAACACCGCAAGGTCAAAGCAGCAATGCGTTTGGAGAGGGGGTCGCGGCTGATTAGCTGGTTGGCGGGGTAACGGCCCACCAAGGCGAAGATCGGTATCCGGCCTGAGAGGGCGCACGGACACACTGGAACTGAAACACGGTCCAGACTCCTACGGGAGGCAGCA
>JASHOT010000126.1 GCA_030040965.1 Candidatus Sulfotelmatobacter sp.
GGCAAGCGGGTATAGTAGAGCGTTCACCCTGTTCGTTCATCCATTGTTTCCATTGTGAAACGGTTGCTTTTATCGCGAATGCGCTGGTCACGGCTGATGCCGTTGCTGGTTGTCGCGCTCGTGTTCCCCGCATGCAATCGCGGGCGCCGCCGCGTGCTCGAGGTGGCTTACGTCTCTGCTCCCCAGGCTGCGCTGCGCGATCAGGTGGCGGCCATCTATAACCGCGTGGGAAATGTGAAAAATGGCGAACGGGTTGACGTGTTGGAGCGTGAAAAACGCTTTGCCCGCGTCCGCACGACGGCTGGTGCCGAGGGCTGGATTGAACAGCGTTATCTGGTCGATCAGAAGACCTACGATGGCCTGCAAAAACTGACTCAGGACAATCAGAACGACCCGCTACAAGCGCCGGGCGTTTTGCGCAACGATACGAATCTGCACATCACGCCGGGCCGCGAGACGGAGCACCTGTATCAGTTGGCCACCGGGGCGAAGGTATCGATCCTGAAGCGCGCGACTGCGGAGAAGCAGCTTGCGGGAGCGCCTCCGGAGCGTCGCGAAGTTTCCCAAGTCGGGAGGTCTGAAACGAAGATTCCGACCGGCCCCGTGCTGGAGGATTGGTGGCTGGTCCGCGATGAATCTGGCCGCGTCGGCTGGGTCTTGGCCCGCATGGTCGATGTCGACGTGCCACTCGACATCGGCCAATATGCCGAGGGCCAGCGCTTCGTGGCATTTTTCGTATTGAACGAAGTGGCCGATGGCGACAAGAAAGTCCCCCAGTATCTTTGCATGCTGACTGATCCTCATGATGGCCTGCCATACGACTTTGACCAGATCCGGGTCTTCACTTGGAACGTGCGCAAACACCGATACGAGACGGCTTATCGCGAGCACGGTTTGAATGGAGTGCTGCCAGTTACAGTCGCGCAGGAAAATTTCGACAAAGAGGGTATCCTGCCCGTCTTTACGGTTCACGTTCGCGACGACGACGGAAACATCAGCGAGCGGAAGTACAAGATGAATACTCCAATCGTGCGGCGCATTCTGGCTCCGGGCGAATCCACACAGAGGCCGACAAAGACTAGGCGTCGGTAGCCGGGGCGTTTTTTCGAGGGCCATATTCTTCCAAATTCCATATGAATAAGGATAGGCCAATACGGATTTGCGTATCCATGACCCCTTCAATCTAAATTAAATAATTGAAAACAAAATGTTTAATTCTCGATATGTTTGGATCGTGAGTTGCACTGCTGTTGCGGTGCGAGTGTACGTATACGCAATACAAGGCGTTAGTTTCTACATACATGAACTAAGAGCCCGCGCATAGACGGGTAATGATTGAGCGGTTTTTTGGAAGTTTCTCGGTTTCCCAGCTCTCACAAGATTTGAAGGGTCTCGAAAGCAAGCCAATTGGGTCGCGCGATGGTTCCCAGGGTAAATCCCCGCCAAGACGCAGCGATCCGATTCCGAGTGACGAAAATTTCTAAGGAGGCAAGACATGCGATTTAGAACATCCATAAGGCTGCTCGCGTTTGCCGCGGTGCTGGTCCTGCTGGTGCCCAGCCTGGTGCTCGCACAGAGCACAACCACCGGCGCCGTCAGCGGCACGGTCACTGATCAAAGCGGCGCCGTGCTGCCCGATGTCAATGTGACGCTGAAGAGCGTAGAGAAGGGCTTCTCGCAAAGCGTAAAGACGAACTCTCAGGGCGCTTTCCAGTTTTCATTGCTTGAGCCTGGCGTCTATACGGTGACGATTTCGGCTGCCAACTTCAAGACCCTGACTGCGACGCAGGCGGTCAGCGTGGGCCAGAACGCCATCGTCAACGCGAAGCTCGAAGTCGGCGCGGCGGGGACCACCGTGGAAGTATCCGGCGAAGCTCCTCTGCTTCAGTCGGAAACGTCGGAAATTTCGACAACGTTCAACGAACGCGAAATCTCGGAAGTGCCCAATCCCGGCAACGATTTGACCTTCATCGCTCAGACCGCGCCTGGATCGATCATGAACACCGGTTCGGGTTACGGAAACTTTTCGAATTTCGGATTGTCGGCTAGTTCGAACCTGTTCACCCTGAACGGCATGTATGACAACGATCCGTTCCTGAACCTGAACAACTCGGGCGCGACCAACCTTCTGCTCGGCCAGAACGAAGTGGCCGAAGCGACAGTTGTAACTAACGGCTACTCCGGCCAATACGGCGGATTCGTTGGCGCGAACGTCAACTACATCACCAAGTCCGGTTCCAATAACTGGCATGGCAACGCCAACTACTGGTGGAACGGCCGTGCCATGAACGCCAACGACTATTTCCACAATGACTTCACGGATCCCGCTCTGGATCTGCCGCGCGGCTTTGTGAATGCCAACCAGTATGCGGCCTCGTTTGGCGGACCGATCTGGAAGAACAAGGCGTTCTTCTTCTGGAACTATGAAGGCCTCCGCGTGATCATTCCCGTTTCGAACAAGGGAGTTCTTGCTCCGACGCAGGAGTTCGAGAATGCGATCACCGATAACCTGAATGCAACCGGGTTTTCTGATTCCGTTCCGTTCTACAACCAGGCATTCGGGATCTGGAATGGTGCCCCTGGAAATACCTCGGCTTTGGCGACGCCCGGCAGTCCGGGTGCGGTAGATCCTTCGGGTTGCCAAGGGAACACATTTACCGACACGACAGGCCCGCTCCTAGCAGTCGGTACCACCTTCGGCAACGCGACGGGGCAACTCCCTTGCACGCAGAGCTTCAACAACACTGTGGGTAACTTTACGCACGAATATCTGACCTCCGGTCGGTTCGACTTCAACCTGACGAACAGCGACAAAGTGTTTGTCCGTTTGCAGGAAGACATCGGTACGCAGGCAACGGCAACCGACGCGCTGAACCCGATCTTCAACTCGACCAGCTACCAGCCCGAATATCAGGGGCAGATCAGCTGGAATCGGGTATTCGGTGTCAAGGCGGCAAACAACCTGCTGTTCACGGCGCAGTACTACCGTGCGATTTTCGGTCCGCTCAACCTACAGGCGTCTCTGGCCGCGTTCCCTACCACGTTGATTTTGAACGACGGCTCGCTCCAGACCGTAGGTGGCATCGACTACGCTTGGCCGCAAGGACGTAACGTCACTGGCTATCAGGTTGTGGACGATTATTCGTACACGCTGAGCGCCAAGCACACGCTGAAACTGGGCTTGTACTTCCACCGCAACCTGATCAGCGACCATGACATGGGCTTTTTCACTAGCGGGTATGACGACTCGTTGGGTTTGCCCTACTTCTACAGCGGCGCTGGCGCATTCCTTATTCAGTCCTTCCCATCTTCTTTGGATGAGCCCGTTAAGCTATACCAGCTTGGTTGGTATGTGCAGGACGAATGGAAGCCGCGGAGCGATCTGAAGCTTACGATCGCTTTGCGCGCGGATCATAATGCCGTTCCAAAGTGCGGCACGAACTGCTTCGCCCTGCTCAATGGACCGTTCTCTACGGTCGCTGAGCAAGGTGTCGGTGCACCATACAATCAAGCCATCAATACCGGGATCGGAAGCGCGATTCCATCGTTTACGAGCGTCGCTTGGCAGCCACGATTTGGGTTTAGCTACTCACCATCTTGGCTGAAGAATACCGTCTTTCGGGGCGGTATCGGCATGTTTATGGATACGTTCCAAGGGTCAATCGCCGACAGTCTGATTGAAAACACTCCACTCGATAACACGTTTCAATTCGTCGGCGTTAACCCTACAACTAACGCTCTTCTTGGCATTTCGCCGGCGGAGCAAGCGCAAGGGAACGTTTTCGCAGCCGCTGCGGCATCGAATGGGGCGCTGGTTAGCGGTTTCTCATCAGGTCAAAACCTGGCCCAGCTGCAAACCGCCACTAACGGCCTCTTTACGCCGCCCAGCTTTACTACGGTTGGCACTATTCACGCGCCGATAACCCAAGAGTGGAACTTCGAGATTCAGCACCAATTCGGAAATAGCACCTCGGTCGTGCTGAACTACGTGGGCAGTCACGGCACGTACCTGACGGCCAGCTATAATGGCCTTAACGGATACTGCCCGCAGACGCCGAATACTCTGACGGACTCCACTGGCGGAACCTATACCTACACCCGTTGCACGGGCGGATTCCCGGGCCTCCCGTTGAACACGCCCCCGGATCCGCGCTTCAGCACCGTTACCAATATAGAAACAAATGGAATCTCGCACTACGACGGTCTCGCCGCGAGCGTCCAGCACCGTTTTGCACATGGCCTGCAGATGCAAGCCAACTACTTGTGGGGTCATGCCTTGGACGATATCTCCAATGGCGGCCTGAACCCGTTCATCTCGAATGGCTTCGGAAACAGCATTTTGTCCCCCATGAACGACACCAATTTCCGACAGTTCAACTATGGCAACGCCGACTATGATGCGCGGCAGTCCTTCACTGCGAACTATGTGTACGAGCTTCCGAAAGGGCCCACTGCGGCGTTAAAGGGCTGGCAGCTCTCCGGCACGTGGTTCTGGCGGACTGGCTTCCCGTACACAGTCATCAACTCTGGCCTCACTACGGGATACCTCGCAGGAGACGGTTTTGGTGGCCCGGCATTTGCCTCGTACGAGGGCACCGGCTACCCGAAGTGCAGCGGGCCTAGCGGTACTCTCGACGTAGGTATCAACCCATGCATTCCGACATCAAGCTTTCCTGACTTCGGAAGGACCGCGACCGCATCCGATGGTGGGACGGTATCCGTTCCGACCGATTACCAGAGCACGACCGGTATCTACAACCAGCGCCGCAATCAGTTCTTCGGTCCGCACTACTGGGATACGGACATGACGCTGATGAAGTACACGCAGATTCCGAAATGGGAGACAGCAAAACTTGGAATCGGTGTACAGTTCTTCAACCTGTTCAACCACCCCAACTTTGCAGCGCCTGTGAACGACATCAACAACCCTAAGTTCGCGCAGGTTCTCAGCACGGTTAATCCGCCGACCAGCATCCTGGGCTCGTTCCTGGGAGGCGATGCGTCGACGCGGTTGATCCAGCTGACGGCGAAGTTCAACTTCTAGGGATTTACTTTCAACCCGGGCCAGCGGAATCTGGCAGGCGGCCTCGATCGAGGCCGCCTTTTTTGCGCTCAAAATCCAGCGACGGAGTCTGTTTACGGACAGGAAGGGACGGGTTACGTCCTTGAAGCGGGGAGCGGGAACCAGGAACTTCAGTTCGCTTGCGCCATTTCCTGGCGAAGCCGCTTCGAGAGCTTTTCTATCTTCTTCAGTTTTTGGCTCAGATCTTTCGCCCGAAGGCCCTTCTGCAATTGCTCCAGATCAGTCTTCAGTGACGAACTCAGAGCCGATAGCTCTTGCGAATCCTGATTGATTTCGTGCAGAAGGATTGCGCGCTGGTCGAGCTGAGGCGCGGCTTCCGGGCGTACGTTTTGATCGTGAGCGGCATAGCGCTCATTGACACGTGCCAGGTTTCCCATCTGGCTGAACGCAGGAGTAATCACTAGGAGTGAAGCCAAGAGCACGAGGCGGGCGGACATACGCACCTCCTTCGCGGCGAAGCGGAAGTGCGTGAAGTGTACACCCGATTTCAGGAAAGTTCGAGAAAAATTTTAGGGCCCAGCCGTAGTTCTGGGCCCTATTTGCTCGGAGTTTAGTAATCGTAAGACGGAATCTTATTATCTGCCGTCAGGGGGAACTCGAATATCTGAGCTCCAACTTGGAGCTTCAAGATGTAGTTTGATTTTTTCTTATCCTTCTTGAAGACGATGGCGCCTTGCGCTTCTTCCCCCGGTGCCAGAGTCTTTTTGGAGAGCCCGTTATCCCGGACCCATTGGGCCTGCTGGCCAGAATAAGCCAACACCTGCTTCGAGACCTGCATTTGAGCATTCGTGGGCTGGCAGGTGGTGGCGCCCATCATGGTGCAGTGGGCAGAAGAAAGCTCCTGCGACTTCGCTTCACCGAAAACCTGAATCGAATGAGCGGCTTTGTCGGGCGCTTCCGCGCGAACAGTCTTATCCTTCTCGTTGATCAGGATTGCAGACTGCGGATCAAAGTCGATCGGCGCTTTGCTGTGATTCGAAAGCTGGACCCACACCCGGTTGTATTCGGTTTCCTTCAGATCGGCCAGACTTACATATATGTGGACGTCGTCAGTCTTCAGGCCTTCAATTTTTGTATCGTTCTTCATGTCGGACGTGGCATTGGGCGCGCCTTCGGCCCAGCGCAGCGTATTCGCCGGCGTGGACTGCGAGAGTGCGGGCGGAATCGACAGCAGCGCAAGCAAGATTGCTGTGCAAAAAGATCGAGCGTTCATTCCCAAGTCTCCTTCTGGTTTCAGTGATTCTCTCTAGCTCAGTCGTAGGACGGACGTTTGTTTTGTGCGCTCACGGGAAACTCAAAAACCTCACTACCGACAGAGATACGCAGGATGTAGTCGGCCGGTTTTTTATCTTTTCGGAAAACGATGGCGCCCTGCATCTGCGCATCTGGGTCTATCGGACCCTGCTTCAGAGCGTTGTCCCGAACCCACTGTGCCTGCCTCGTGGAAAACTCCGTTACTTGTTTAGACATTTGCATCTGGGTGTTTGTGGGAGTGCAGTTGGATCCCACTCCGCCGTTGCTTTGTCCGGACATTCGTATGTTGCAATGAGCCGAAGAGAGTTCCTGCGACTTCGCTTCTCCGGCTTTTTGGATGGAGTTGGCGGCTTTATCGGGATTCTCCGTCCGGACGGATTTATCGCCGTTGAGCAGGATGGCGCTCTGCGCATCGATATTGATCGGTTCTTGGCCGTGATTGAAGACCTGGACCCATACTCGGTTGTATTCGGTTTCCTTGAGCTCAGCCAGGCTGACGAAAATTTGAACATTATCGGTCTTCAAGCCTTCGATCTTGGTATCGTTCTTGACCTCGGAAGTGGCGTTGGGGGCGCCTTCGCTCCAACGCACAGGAGTGATGGTTTGGGCCTCAGCGACGGTGAAGCTTAGCAGAAGGGTTGCGGCGAGCGCGGAAGGAAGACACCTCATGGCATACCTCCAGACGATCTTTCCGTGGAACTCTTTTGGACAATATCTGGAACGTCGAACCTGGCCGAAACTTGCGTGGACCCGTATTTTACACCTTCTCCGTTCAAAACCCAGAGGGCCCGAGATAGTTCCGCCAAGACGCCAATTCGAATTTGGACTGTCGAAGAGAAGTCTGGACCTGCCCGTGGCACCGACCAAGGCCCTGGGCACGATTCGCCGACAGCTACTTCCCGAATATCACCGTGCTCGAGAAGTGCGAACTCGCGGCCATATAAAACAGCAAGGGAACCGACAAGAAGAAGTTAGTCCGCGAGGCCAGAAAGGCCTGGCGCGCGAGCGTGGCAGCGTCATCGCGGGGTGTGCCGGCCAGTACGCCGCGGATGATTTTCTTATTGTTCGGCCAGATCACGCCCCATACGTTGAACAGCATGACGATGCCCATGCCTCCGCCCACCCCGATGGCGAGCACATGAATGTCGTCTTTTCCGGCGGAGGCGTAATGCACGAAGACCCAGCCTGCCGCGTAAACAAGGACGGTTGCAATCGCGCCCAGCAGGTATCCGCTGGGAGATGCCTTTTTGACGACCATGAAAAGCACGAACCATACCGCCAGCCATACAAGAAAGAATAGCCCAATGGTAGCGCCGGCACTGCCGCCGTCGCGCTGAGCATCCGGCGCGACGTAGAACTGTCCCCAATAGTCCAATCCGATCAAAACGGTGACCAATGCGCTCCAGCGAAACCAGTTCAGGGCAGGAAGGGTCAGATTCTGAAAGACCTTGGGCTTGGCGGCGGCATCCACCTGCTTCATGAACGGAACATTGACGAGATTAAAGAAGTACAGCAGGCCGACCCACAGAATTCCTGCCAGGAAATGGAACCATCGCAGAATAAGCTGCGTAGCTTCACTGCCGGTGATGGTTGGCGTTACCAATGAGGCTGCCGCGCTAACCAGGTCGTGCATGAAGTCCCTCCGCGCAAGTATCGAATTGGTGCTGAGACCGATAAGAGTCCGAGTGAGAAAACAGCCGATCGCAACAGAAATGCGGACGGCAACAGCGAAAACCGACCGGCAAAGGGCGCTCTGCCGTGCGGAGTCGAGGCAAGTCTGCACCGGCGCGACTGGCCCTGTCAACGGCGGAGTGGTGAACAAGTTACGAGTTGAAAAGGGTCTAAAGGGCGCGTATTGTACTCACATTGTCTGCCGCACGCGTTCTCGCGTGAACGATGACGAGTGCAGCAAGGTTGACCCCCCTTGTTCCTGTGCCCGCGGGAAGGCTTCCAGGAACATGCTGTAAGTTTTGAACCTGCCGTCTGGCCCAAATCTGGGCAGGTGAGTGCGTAGTTCAAGCGAGGAGATCGGCTATGGACAACAATAAGCCGGCGCAGAACATTCAGGATTCCTTCCTCAACACGGCCCGCAAAGAGAGAGCAAGCATTACGATTTACCTGCTCAGTGGAGTGAAGTTAACGGGTCGCATCCGCTCTTTCGACAAGTACTCCGTGGTTCTGGAGGCGAACGGTCAGGAGCAACTCATCTTCAAGCACGCCATATCGACCGTGGTTATGGGCCGGATGGCGCCGGCTCATGGGCCGCACGTCGCGCATGGCGAGAAAGCGTCCGCCGGGCCGGTGGCCGCTCCGAGCGCTGCTGCCGTGACTGCCTCAGGCACTGAGGGCTAAGGCATTTCGACTTGGGAAGTTCTCATTCCAAGAAATCCCGCGATGTTTCGCGCGTGAGCGGTCGTGTGCCGCTCGGTGTAGCCCATGAGCACGAGCAATCGAACCGCCAGCCATCTCAGCAAGAACGAGCATTTCTGGTAGGCATTGATGTGCGCACACGCCCGCTCGCCGCCAAGGGCACGGTTACTCCACAGGCTGCAGCCGCAAGAGACGCGGCGGCAGTGCAGCCGGGG
>JASHOT010000127.1 GCA_030040965.1 Candidatus Sulfotelmatobacter sp.
TCGATCTGACGGCGGCCGATCGTTTTCACCCCGCCAGCGCAACCAATGCAGATCGTGCCGGCTTCTTCCGTGTCGAGGTTCAGATAGTATTTCGATTTGAGCATCCCAGCAGAAAATTCGGTGGCGCCGGTGAGGGCGGTTTCTTCATCCACGGTGAAAACGAACTCAAGCGGACCGTGAGCCAAGTCCTTGCTGGCCATCACCGCCAGCGCCGCCGCGATGCCCACTCCGTTATCTGCACCCAGAGTTGTCCCATCGGCTTTGAGCCAATCGCCGTCACGTACGATCCGGATCGGATCAGTGTCGAAATTATGGACCGTCCCTTCATTCTTCTCGCAAACCATATCGAGGTGTGCCTGCAACATCACCATGGGCGCGGCCTCGCGTCCCCTATGTGCCGGCTTGCGCACCACCAAGTTGCCCACTTTGTCCTGCATCACTTCGTAGCCGTTGTGTCCAGCTTGCGAAAGCACGTAGTCAATGATGGCAGCTTCTTTGGTGGAGGCGCGGGGGATTTTTGCAATGGCACCAAAATGCTTCCAAATCTCCTTCGGCTCGAGACCTTCGAGCGCTGGCGTCATAAATGCTTCCCCTTTCTTAGCCCACGATGAAAGTTCAAACTTGATCCAGCTCTGCCGCGCGGCAGGCATGGGAGACGGCACCATCACCCACTTCTCAAGCGCCGCCGGTCAGGCGGCGTCGGCATCGGGATGTTCGACAACGCGTGTTACGGCTCGCAGAACTGATAGTGGAATACGCAACTGTCTTGTTTCGCCCGTTCTGCTCGAAAGCGCTTGAACGGCATAGCCGCTTTCATCGACGAAGGGATTAGAAATCAATTCGAATTCCTCGCCGTACATTCGTACTCTTTTTTGCTTCGCATAGCCGAGCGCAACAAGCCTTGCGCAGATCGCATCTGCATTCTGTTCTTTGGTCATCATCGACTCACCTGTATGCTTCGCATCCTGCCGTCGTCGCTGCCCAGCGCCCGCATCCTCCGATTCGGCAACAGACCAGCGACGTCATTCCAAAGTCGGATCACTCGAGTTTCTCGCTCGTGGCCAAGTATGCTGAGCGAAGCGACGTCCATACCGAAGAAGCTTCCTGCGTCTGGCTTCAGTCCCAGCCAACAGGCGGCAAGAATGCGAAGGAAGTGGGCGTGTGAGAACAGCAGCACGGCGCCTGAAAAACTCACGCAATCGGCGATGACTTTCTTCGCCCTCGTCGCCACCTGATCGATGGTTTCCCCGCCCGCTGGACCGTCCTTCCAGATGGACCATTCCGGCCGGGCCTGTCTGATCTCAGAGGTCGTCTTACCCTCGTAGGATCCATAGTTCCACTCCTGGATCGCATCCTCAGTTTCGGCAATGTCCCCAAAACCTGCCAGGCGACAGGTCTCCTGGGCGCGCTCCCGAGGACTGGTCAACACTCGCGCGAAGTGTTTTCCATCGAGTTGCCGGCCAAGCATCGCGGCTTGGCGCCTTCCCCGATCGGTGAGCGCGACTTCCGTAACTCCCGTATGGGCTCCGCTCACACTCCACTCCGTTTCCCCGTGCCGCACCAGCCACATTTCCAAGCGCTCGTCCATTCACAATCCTCATGCCCATTCCACTGGCAGATGCTCAGGCCATTTTTGGGGCTTCTCGCGAAAGCAACAATTCCCGTGCCTGTTTAGTGAACGATTTGGCCTCGTCAAAGAAATCAGGCTGAATCGGCACAGACCACCGGATGCTCCCCCAAAAATCCAAATTGATTTCGCAGGTGTCGCCCCGCCGGCTAAGGCGAATCTCGGATATGTAGCGCAAGGGAGCATATTTCGCAATCATGCCGCTTGGTTGATAAACACCGTCGATCTGATCGGACAGCCAAAGAATCCTTCGTGAGGTCAGGGCGAGATACTCTCCCGGTACCAGCACATTTGTCCGGACGAGCCACCTCTTCCGGATCATGGTAGATGGTGCACTGAAGAACCGAGCAGTCAGCGCTTCGGAGCGGTCCACGTGGTCCGACTCCCCGCAACCAAACTTGTGATCCAGCGGTTCGCCAAAAACACTGCGGCCCAACGTGCGTTCTGCCGGTTGGTTGGTTAGGAAGAGGTGCCGCAAGTGGGAAAGGAATTCCCCAACAGACCCTTCTTCGTGCACGTCGTACGGCCACTCCTGGACCGCGTCTGAAGCCCGGATAGAGATACTTGCGTCCAGCAACAGGCGACGCTGTTCCATCACTACAATGTCGTCAATTTGAATGTCGGCCCGCGGCGATCCCGTGGAAGGGTGGGCTACGACTGCCACGCTATCTGGAAAAAGAAGCAGAATGCGCGCGGGACAAGAGGCAACGCCGAACTTCCCGCGTCGTCTCGACGGCAAGAATAATCCGCAGATGAGTTTTGCGAAATCTGCTTTTACCGGAAAATCAGTCGGGAGATGATCGGGCCGCTGGATGAGATAAGCATGGCTATACTGCTGGGTCTTTTTCATGGCCTGCGCTCGAGATGATCTACTCGAATCCAGGTCGCTTGATTGGAGGAATAGCTGCCAGGCAACGACTCCTGAGACAAGCGTCCTTGTCAGGAGTCATCAGCCGCCCTGGCAAATCAGAGGGACAGCGGTTAAGGGCGAACTCCCTCACCCACGAGCGAAGTTTAGCTCACTGTCCCGCGATAAACAAGCTAACAATTTGCCATCTTCCGAAACCGGTCAGCATCTATAATGAATGTAGTTGTTATCGGTGAAGGAGTACCACCGCTAACCGCTTTCCTTCCACGTTAGGGTCGGACGGCTGATGACTCCTGGCAAGACGAGTTCTTGTCCCGGGAGGTCGGAGTGCCGGCCGGTTTCACTGGCATATCCACTGGAGAACA
>JASHOT010000128.1 GCA_030040965.1 Candidatus Sulfotelmatobacter sp.
CGCCTGAATCCCGACGTTCCAGCAGAACTGGAACGGATCATCAACAAATGTCTGGAAAAGGATCGAAACCTGCGCTACCAGCATGCTTCCGAAATTCGTGCTGACCTGCAAAGGCTGAGGCGCGACACCGAAGCGGGAAAAACAGACCTAAGCAGCAAAGTCACCAAGGAATCGCCGAAGAGATTGCTCAATAAGGCAATCGCAGGAGCCGTTCTTGCCTTGCTCCTGTTGATCGCACCAGTCTTGATTTATTGGTCGTTGCATTCTAAGCAGGAACCGGCCATAGACTCTATCGCCGTTCTTCCTATCGTCACCAACGGCAGCGATACGGACGCCGAGTTCCTCGGAGATGGGATAACGGACAGCCTGATCGACAGCCTCTCCCAGCTTCCGAATCTAAAAGTGATGTCCCGAAGCTCGGTTTTTCATTACAAGGGCAAGGATGTTGAGCCGAAAGCAGTGGGACGAGAACTTAACGTAAAAGCAGTGCTGACGGGCAGGCTAGTTCAGCGAGGCGGCAACATTGATCTCACCACCGAACTCGTAAATGCCGGCGACGACAGCCATATTTGGGGTGAACAATTTGATCGAAAATCTGCTGACATTCTGTCCTTGCAACAGGAACTCGCGCAGATCATCGCGCAAAAACTCCGAGTCAGGCTGTCTAGCGAGCAGCAACAAACATTTGCTCGACAGGGAACGCAGAATCCTGAAGCATATGGTCTTTACCTTCGAGGTCGGTACTCGTGGGAGACCCTGACTGGAGAGAGTCTGAAACAAGCAGTAGAGTTCTTTCGACAAGCCACTGAGAAAGACCCTAAATATGCTGCAGCTTACGCGGAAATGTCACGGTCGTATTCAATGTTGGGGCAGTTGGGCTACCTGTCGGGAACAGAAGCTTACCCGCAGGCTGTGGCCGCCGCCAAACAGGCAATCGGTCTGGACTCCAATCTAGCCGAGGCGCACGTTGCACTTGGACACGTAGCGATATTTGCTTGGGATTGGGCGTTGGCGGAATCGGAGTTGCAGCGTGCGATTCAACTTAACCCCAACGTGGCTGAGGCTCACGGCGAATATGCTGTGTACCTTTTGAACGTAGGCAAGGTAACCGACGCCTTAGCGGAAGCAAGACTGGCACAGGTTTACGATCCCCTCTCAAGCGACCGCGTTCTGGGACTGGTCTATTGGTTTCATCGTGACTATGACAAGGCCATAGAACACTGGAGTAAATCGCTTGAGATTAGTTCGAATTCCCCACTTGCCCACTACAACCTGTCTCAGATATACCAAACCAAAATGATGTACGACGATGCAGTTGAACAACTGGCGCAGGGGCTAAGGCTTGATGGATTTTTGCAGCAAGCGAAGGCCGTTGGTGACAGCTACAAGAGTGCCGGATTTTCTGGGGTCTTACGGACAACGATAAAGTTCAACAGTGATCCGTCTGGCGAAGCTTACGACCCTGACGCCGTAGCAAAATGTTATGCGCTCCTCGGCGACAAGGATCGGGCCTTCACATGGCTTGATAAAGCCTACGAGAAACGAGTGGGGTTGGACTTCATCAAAGTGAATCCCACGTGGGACGCAATCCGCTCCGACACTCGCTACGCTGACCTGCTGCGCCGGATGGGGCTGCCGCAGTGATGCAAGCTACCGCGAGTATAGATCAAGCGCGGAGGAAGAGTGACAATATGAAGGACACGCGGCGTAGATTTCTCAAGACGTTGGCTGTTTCAAGTTTTGCGCCTGCCCTGTCCGATTGCATGAGAGCATCTACAGCTTCCAATCCGACCGGAAATTCACGGCGGTTCCACTTCGTGCAGATTGATGTGTTCACGTCTCAACGATTGGAAGGCAACCCCCTATCGGTGTTCACCGATGCCCGTGGGCTGGGCGACTCCGAAATGGAGGGTTTGGCTCGCGAAACCAACCTTCAGGAAACTACGTTTGTGCTCCCTCGCGATCCGAGCGTTGAGGCGCAAGAGGGAATCAAAGTACGTATCTTCGTTCCCGGCGAGGAAATCCCCTTTGGCGGTCACCCAACCCTCGGCACGGCGACAGTGCTCCGAACCTTGCGATCCGACTCGACAAAAGCTACGAATTCCGCGCCCTCTACCATCGTACTTGATCTGAAGGTGGGCAAAGTTCCGGTTGCATTTCGTGAAGACGTGGATGGATTATTCGGAGAGATGCACCAAGTTCCCCCACAGTTCGGTCGCTTGCATGAGCGCAGCACCGTCGCGTCGGTGCTGGGACTCGATGCTGATGAGATCGAATCCGACCATCCAATTCAGACGGTCTCGACAGGATTACCTTTTTTAGTCGTCCCAATAAAACGGCTCAGCACGTTGCAGCGTCTCCATCTTGCACCCCAGAAAGCCTACGAGTACCTCAGGCAAGAAAAAGGAATGGAATTGGGAGACTTCTATTATGTAACGCGAGATACGGGCGATCCGAAGATCGGGCTGCGGTCGAGAGCGATCTATACCAACGGAGAAGACCCAGCAACCGGGTCAGCGGCCGGATGCACTTCCGCTTGGATGGTTAAATACGGAGTCGCCCAGCCGGATGAGACAGTGCTGATCCTGCAAGGAGTCGAAGCCAAGCGTCCGAGTAGGATTTTTGTGAGAACGAGCAAAACCGGAAGCACCGTTTCCAACGTTCGAGTTGGAGGACATGCCGCGCAGATCATGGAGGGCGAAGCTTCTCTTTGAGCGGGCTACGTTGCTGCTGCTCAAAAGGTATACCCGACGAACCACCAAAATCGAAAATTTCGGCGTTGAAAACTAATGAGTTCTATCCGCTGCGGCGACACCTTTGTTGACCATCAGCTTGTAAGCCCAAGAAAACAAATCCAACGACACTTTTTGGCAGCTTCGCAGCCCTTCCCGTGCGCTGTTTGACTTTGCCTCCTCGGCATCCCTAACATTGCACGCTGAGTTCCTGCGCCACTCATGATTGGGCAAACCATCTCGCACTACCGCATCGTCGAGATGCTGGGCGGTGGGGGGATGGGTGTCGTCTACAAGGCGGAAGACGTAAAGCTGCACCGCTTCGTTGCCCTAAAATTCCTGCCCGATGAAGTCGCCAAGGACGCGCAAGCTCTTGCCCGCTTCCAACGCGAGGCGCAAGCGGCATCGGCGCTGAACCATCCCAACATCTGCATGGTCCACGAGATTGACGAGCGCGAAGGACAACACTTCATTGCGATGGAGTTCCTCGACGGGCTGACGCTGAAGCATAAGATCGCCGGACGTCCATTGGAGACCGATCTGATTCTGTCGCTTGCCATCGAGATAGCGGACGCACTAGATGCGGCCCACGCCAAGGGAATCGTGCATCGCGACATCAAACCGGCCAATATTTTTGTGACCGAACGCGGTCATGCGAAGATTCTGGATTTCGGACTGGCGAAGGTAACGCAGCCGATTTGCCAGCCGGGCAGCGAATCATCGGGACAGACGACGGTGACGCTGGAAGAGCATCTGACCAGCCCGGGTCAAGCTGTCGGCACCATCGCTTATATGTCCCCCGAGCAGGTGCGGGCGAAGGAACTGGACCCACGCACAGACCTTTTCTCCTTCGGTGCGGTTTTGTATGAAATGTCGACCGGGACGCTACCGTTTCACGGCGAAAGCTCGGGTCTGATCTTCAAAGCCATTCTTGATTCGGATCCGCCGCCCGCGATTCGGTTCAATCGCGAGATCCCGGCGAAGCTGGAAGACATCATCAACAAGGCGCTAGAGAAAGATAGGAATCTACGCTACCAAAACGCAGCCGACATGCGAACTGATCTGCAACGCCTGAAGCGCGACACGGAGACGGGACGCGTGCCAGTCGCCAGTTCTGGATCAGTACTGGCAGCACAGGAAAGTGAGACCGACGCTACGAAGAAAACCCTTTGGAAGATTGTGGTCCCCTCGGTCGTAGCGTTGATCGTATTGATTGCTGGCGGTCTTTACTATCGCTCCCACCGCGTCAAGCCCCTGACCGACAAAGACTCCATTGTGCTCGCCGACTTCGACAACAAGGCAGGAGATCCTGTGTTCGATGACACCTTGAAGCAGGGGCTCGCCGTGCAGTTAGAGCAGTCACCTTTTCTCAGCGTCCTGCCCGACTCCAGAGTGCAAGACACGTTGAAGTTGATGGGGCGTCCCACCAACGAGCGGGTCACCGCAGAACTGGCTCGCGACATCTGCGAACGCGCAGGGAGCAAAGCTTACCTGACGAGCGCGATTACGAGTTTTGGCAGCGAGTATGCCCTTGTGCTGAATCTCGTCAATTGTCAGACGGGAGATTCGATTGGGCACGAGCAGACAACGGCAGCCCACAAAGAGCAAGTTTTGAACGCTCTTGACGAAGCCGCCAGGCACCTCCGGGTCAAGGCCGGAGAGTCTCTGAGTTCCATACAGAAATTCGATGTTCCCATTGAACAGGCGGCTACACCATCGCTTGAAGCTTTGAAGGCCTACTCCATCGGGATGAAGGTTCGATCCGAGAAGGGATTTATCGAAGCGGTCCCGTTCTTTAAACAAGCGATTGAACGAGATCCCAATTTTGCCTCCGCCTACGCATCTCTTGCCAGTTGTTACGGCAACAGCGGGGAGTGGGACCTATCGGACCAATACATCGGGAAAGCTTACGAACTGCGGGATCGTGCGAGTGAGCGAGAGAAGCTGCGCATCGCGAATATCTTCTTCTATGGACGTGGCGAACCGGAGAAAGCGCTGGAAGCAGCCAAACTATGGGCCGAGGAGTATCCCAGGGATAAACTGGCCCACGACGATTTGGCACTGACGTACGAACTGATCGCGCAATACGAGAATGCAGTCGAGGAACATGCCGAGGCGGTGCGTCTCGATCCCAACGATCTGATTCAACTTTCTGGGCTCATCTCTGCGTATAGCGCCCTCAACCGCTTCGATGAAGCCAACGCGACTTGGCAACAAGCTGCGGAGCGCTACCCCAACGACTCCGGCTTACACGTTCAACGCTACTGGCTTGCTTTTCTAGAAAATGACCCGGTGGAAATGGCTCGGCAAATGGCCTGGGCGGCCGACAAACCGCAGGCGGCTGAAAGCTTTCTCGCTGCCAGCGCCGCCGTGGATGAATTCTATGGTCACCTTAACAAAGCACGAGAATCAATTCGGCGAAACACCGAAGTCCTTCTTCAGAGCAATCGCAAGGAGTTGGCTGCTAATCGCCTTCTCGCCTTATCCTTAAGAGAAGCGGACTATGGTTACTCTGAGGGGGCCCGAAGCGCCGCCTTGACCGCTCTCGCTGAGAAGCCCGCCCCTCGCGTTCAGATTACGGCGGTTATCACTTTAGCCAGGGCTGGTGACTCGACCCGCGCAGAGGCTCTAGCAGGCGAAGTGGAGAAACGGCTCCCTCTCGACACCGATTTCAGAATTCACACATATTGGCTGCCAACCGTTCGTGCAGCCATTGCACTAAATCGTAATAACCCGACAGAAGCAATTCAATTTCTCCAGGCTACGTCGCAGTATGATTTGTTCGATGGGGGATCCTTATACGCCGTATATTTGCGAGGTTTGGCATATCTGCTACAACGCCAAGGCGCTCCCGCCGAAGGGGAGTTCCAGAAGATCCTCGATCATCGCGGCCTTGTGGGTTCAGGTTCGCAGGCAGTGCTGGCGCACCTCGGACTTGCCCGTGCCTACGTCATTGAAGGTGACAGCGCGAAGGCGAGGGCGGCTTACCAGGATTTCTTGACCCTCTGGAAGGACGCCGACCCCGACATCCCCATCCTGAAGCAAGCCAAAGCCGAGTACGCGAAGATGCAATAGCCCGGGGCTGCCGCCGCGTTGACCTTTGTTTTCGTCCAACCTAGTATTTCCGCCAATGGCTTCCCGACTCTCGGCCCATTGGGAGGTTCGTAGGATGAACAGACTCGCAAAGATACTTGGTTTGGCGTTCGCCGTGCTCGTGCTCGTTTTGGTCGCCGGGATCACGTTCACCATCGGATGGCGTCCGTTTATAGGACCGAGGGCGCGTGCTCTTACATCACGGAGGTTCCAGAGCACGCCTGAACGCAT
>JASHOT010000129.1 GCA_030040965.1 Candidatus Sulfotelmatobacter sp.
ATGAGACGCTATTGGACGGAGTATCACTCCACTTTTGTCAACAGTCGAATGACAACAATCCCGCAAAGTAGGCGGCCAGCGCGCGATTCCAACCGCCACCCGTTCATCGTAAACTCGGATTGGCGTGGCAAGTCCTCTTACATACGCGTTGTTGCGTTCCGTCGCGGCGATTGCCTTGATCTGCTATTTCGTGCTCCAGGCTCGCAAGCCCGATGGATGGTTCGGCAGGGCATTCGCGCGCGCCATGAATCTAGGCCATGGAAGCCTGACCGACTGGGGCCTGAAGCATGTAGACATCGAGAGCGGGTTTAAAGTCCTGGATATCGGATGTGGAGGTGGCGCCACCGTTCACAAGATAGCGTCGATCACCAAAGACGGTCGGGTATACGGCATCGACATTGCTGAAGGCAGCATTGCGGTTTCTTGCCAGCTCAATTCGCAACTCATAAAGGAAGGGCGCGTTGTGATACAGAGAGCCTCGGTGTCGCAACTGCCATTTGCTGACGATAGTTTCGATCTGGCAACTGCCATCGAAACGCAATACTACTGGCCTGACCTTCCGGGAGATATGCGCGAGATTCTCCGAGTGCTCAAACCGGGAGGAAAATTAGTCGTGATCGCCGAGATGTACAAGGGAGGCAAGTACGATTGGCTGAAATGGCCCGTGATGTGGTTCATGCGGTCCTCGCACCTGGGGGTGAGCGATCATCGGGAATTGTTCTCGGCTGCCGGCTATGGGAACATTGAAATTGTCGAGGAAAAAAGCAAAGGCTGGATTTGTGCGATGGCCACCAAGCCGGGCCTGGACCCGGGTGCCGCCAAGAGCTAGACAAAAAGAGGAACGTTCTTTTCATTCGTGCAGAACATGATCGACACGGTTGAATTCAGCGATCAGGGTGTCGACATGTGACCCATTCCCCGAAATCTCTATGCTTTGCAGATGATCATTTGTTTTTTTGTATACTCCCCCGTTGACGATCGTCCCCTGCTCAAAGTTTGAGCCCGTAATGAACAGCCCGCCGTCATTGATCGAGTGAAAAATATTCTTCAGCGCTTTTGTCAGCGTCGCCTCGGAAAAATAACAGTAGTTCAGAACGTTCATGGCGCGAACAATATCAAAGCGCTGAGTGGGACAGGACAAAACGTCATACCTTTCAAACCGAAGTTTTTTGTTTTCGTTCATGCGGACGCGACACTGCCGACAGAGAAGTTCTAGCTTTCTCACCTCGATGTCTGCGCGCCCACTCTGGTAATCTTTCAGCAAGGGACGCACATAGAGCGCCGTCAGGAGCTTCGTCAGAGGATGACGAATCTTTGCCTTTTCTGAATGGCCGACGGTGATAACGAACGGCGGTTTAATAATCTGCAAGACATGCTGCTGCTCGTCAATTATCAGCCTGCTCTTGCTGCGCTTCCGCGTCAGGACATATAAATATGGCGCGTAGTCTGACGCCAGAAAATCCAGCTTTTCCCCATACAGGGAGTTGAGAGCGTCGTAGAAGCCACACGAACTCCGCCCATCGGATACACCGACGTCGTGAACGCGCACAATTTGTCCACTCGAGAATGTGGCCGCAATGGCTGAAAGCGACAACTGGTCGAACGGGTCGAAGCGTCGTCCACACGTGCGTTTTAGAACGCCGTTGTCAGCTCGGAACCACCATAGCATCCGTTCCTGGAGTTCGTCGATCTCAGCTTCAGATAAATCGGCTAAGCAGTCATAGAGGTCCATAGCGATACATTTGCGACCATGGACAAGACCCTCTAAATGGTCAGGTCTCAACTGCTCTTTCTCGGATATACCGAGTTTGAAGATTCGGACCAAAAGTCCGGAGATCGTCGCCATCACACCAGCGTCTTCTGCCATATTCGTGGCTGCAATTTTATCAATGCTATAAGGACACCACGGAAGAATTGACAATGGGTGGACGAAGGTACGCTCCGCCCGAAAGACAATCAATCCGGACTGGGAAGGGACAAACTCTCTAATACCAGGACTATCATGAGCCACTTATTGATCGTCCAAGACTCGGAAGGCCAAACCGTGAACAGGGTATTCGCGGAAGGCTTGGCCTTATTTGGGAGCCTGTGTCGACTCCGCCCCTGTGACAGCGTCGCCGGCCCGAGGTTAGCGGTCGCCGTATTTCCCCGGGCCAAGGCCCCGGTCGATGGCATTGTCCGGGATGCAACCCGATGGCTCTGTGGGGCAGGCACTTGGTTTTATCAAGGTGTTTCTGGCGAAAAAGGCCTGCGCAAGCTGCTGGACAATAAAAGCTTCCCGATCAACAACCCTGAAGCCGATTTGCAAGATCTTGATGGCCAGTTCGTCGTCGCTGCGGGCGATTGCGACTCCGCTGAACTCGCGGTCATCACCGATCGCTTGGGCATCTTGCATATCTATACCGTGCAAGTGGGCACGACGCGAATCATCTCTACCTCTTCCATTGTCCTGGCGGCACTCGCGGGTTCAGGTTGGGATCAGGAAGGCTGCCGTCAATTTCTTGCTTCAGGCAACATTTTCGAACCCAAACGCACATTGTTCAGGGGCATCGACAAGTTCGAGGATGCCCGCATATATAGTTTTGCGGGCGGTGGGACGGGGTCGCAGCGCAGGTATTGGAGCGTTGGATCGGCATTTCAGCAGAGTGACGAGCGCCCGGTTGACGCTTATCGAGTATCGGTGGCTCTCCAGGAGTCATTGCGCATGATCCATCGGAACTTTCCAAGGCCGCTCCTCGATTTCACTGGAGGGTTTGACACCCGCGGCATTGTAGGTGCAATGCTGAAGGCCAACCTGAATCTGGATCTCGTCGTGAATGGACCGGACGACAATCCTGATGTTGTCGCATCTACCCGCATCACAAAGAAGCTTGGGTTACGGCAACTTCGGCGCTTCCGATGCTTTGATTCTCCTCAGCAGTGGTGGAACCGATCGAAGGAATCCCTCAACTACTGCGACGGCGAATGCGATGTGCTGCAGTACGCAGGTACTCTCGAAGCCCAGTTACGTAATTCAGATGGTTTCGGTGCCACCGTCAACGGGGCAATCGGAGAGGTTTTGAAGGGCCACTGGTGGGAACTTCTCTTCCCTTACACGGGGCGCCTACAACATTTCGATTGTCACCGACTCGCGCTCCGTCGCTTTACCTTCGAAGGGGAAGTTCCCGGCCTGCTCTCTTTTGAATATCGTGAGCCTTTGACTGATTACTATGCTGATGTTATTCGCGATTCTGTCAGCGGCATGGACAGGCTTCCCAACACAACGCTGATGGACACCGTATACCTTGTTATGAGGCAGCAGAAATGGCTAGGCCGCACGGTCAGTGCGACCGATCACGTTTGGCCGTGTATCAGTCCGTATGGCTTTACGCGAGTTTTGGAATTGGCGATTTCGGCGCCAGTCTCCGCAAAACTGCACCATCGCTTGAGTCGCCGCCTCATTGAATACTAGGAGCCGCTTTTAGCCAGCCTGCCCTTGCCGGAAGGTTACCCCGCGGCACCGCTACGACTTACGACCATGCATCGCTTCTGGCCGCTCTTGCTCCATTACGCTCGAATCGCTGTTCGTCGCCTGCTGATTGACGCCAGGGTCAAGAAGGGAAATCGGATGGCAGCGATCCTCTATGCCAGAGCCCCGTTTCCCCTAAGCCGGTTACTAGCGCTTGAGGAAATTCAGACTCTCCTCGATCCGAATCAGATGCACACACGGGAACTCTATGATGCTAAGGTGCTGCGCCTGGAGCTGAACAAATGCCTGGGGGACAATTCCACGAATGCCCTTCGCATGGGAAGAATCCTGACGCTGGAACTCCTTGCGCGGAACATTCGTGCTGCCGAGAGGGATGTGCTAGCGCTGAGTGGCGGGAGTCGCGAGCCGAAATCCTGAGTGTTCTGTGCGAAGGATCTC
>JASHOT010000130.1 GCA_030040965.1 Candidatus Sulfotelmatobacter sp.
CCGGGCTCGAATCAACGCATCCGCGGCTCGTTGTCGACTTTTCTGAGACTCAGCACATTGATTGCGCCGGTGTGGAGATGCTTTTGCGGTGCATGGAAGAAGCTATGAAACGCGATGGCGACGTTAAGTTAGCCGGAGTCTCTCCATCGGCCGCGGTGATCCTCGAGCTGATGAAAGTCGACCGGCTTTTCGAAATATTCGACACCCCCGCTGAGGCGGTTCGCAGCTTCCACGCTCTTTCGCCTTATTCAATGCCAACCAGCCTGCCGTGGATGGAAGGCGGCGAAACGGATCTTGAAGCGGCCGGATAACCTGCGGCTATGGAGCCAATGCCGATGAGGAGAGAAGTTCGGCAGTGCAGAGCCTGTGCGGTTGTGCTGTTCGCATTGCTGTGCGGAAGCCTGGAACTGCGGGCGCAAGCGCCTTTGAAAAGAGGGACAGCTCAATCAACGCCGCCGTCTTCCACTCTGCCGAATAGCGGCCTCTCGTCGTCTGGCGGCACGCACGAAAATGCCACCGCTGATCTTCCAGACAGCCCGAGTGCAATCGCTTCGAAAGCGGCAACCAGGGAGTTGACGTGCGAGGATGTGCGAGGGGAAATTGTTATGCAAGCGAGTCTGCTGCCACAGCAGACGCAGTCATCCCCGTCTCAACCGCTTCAGTCTCAACCGCCCCAGTCTCAGTCGTCCCAGTCTCAATCGTCGCCGGCTCAGCAGCAATCGCAACCACCCCCTCCACAAAAGCCGGTGGGAACCGCCATAGCTGGGAGCCCGACCGCGACCGGAATTGCCGCATCCCAACCAGCAGGTATGGCGGTTGCGCCGGCGAAACAGCGGCGGGTGCGGACCATCATCTTGCGAACGGGTGCGATTATAGGCGCCGGCGTTGCCCTCGGCACGATCGTCGCCCTCACGGCCGCAACGCCCAGCAAACCGCCGGGAGCGCATTGAAAATCCCGTGGTGGGCGAACTTCCAATCCTGGTCAGTTTCTCCGGTATTGACGGAGCGGGCAAAAGCACCCAGATTCTTGCGCTCGAATCCTGGTTGCGCGATTCCGGCTTCTGTAGTTCGACTCTCACCATGTGGGATGACGTTGTGGTGGGACCCAGATTTCGGGAAATCGCGAGCCGCCTTGCATTTCGTGGCGACTGCGGAGTGGGCACACCGGAGAAGCCGGTCAATCGCCGCGACAAGAATGTTGATTCGTGGCTCCTGACGATTTTCCGTTATTGCATCTATGTAATGGACGCGGTCAGCCTGCGCGTGCGAGTCAGCAAGGCACGGCGAAATTCCGACTTCGATGTCGTAATCTTCGATCGATTTATTTACGACGAGCTGGCAAATCTTCCCCTCGAACGAAGGTCCACCAATCTATTGGCCCGCCTTCTTTTGATGATTTCTCCCGAACCGGATGTCGCCTTTTTCGTAGATGCAGAGCCCGAGGCGGCGCGGTCGCGCAAGCCCGAATATCCGCTGGAATTTCTTCGCTGCAACCGCGAGGCTTATCTCAGGCTTGGCCGCATGGTGAGGCGTACCGTGGTTCTCGATGGCGGCACAGTCGAGCAAGTGGAGAGTACGATTCGGACCCAACTGAAGGCGAGGCTGTCCCGTAGTCCCAACCAAATTTCCGCTCGCGCCCACCCGCCCATGACCTAACCGCGAATCGCGTTGCGTTCCGGCGGTTTGCCTGGCGCACACCCTGCCAACATTCTTCTCCGCAAAGTCATCGAAAGTAAGTGCCACCGGGCCTCAGAGACCCATTGCTGATGAGAATATGTCTGGTCACGACTTTCCCACCAAGCCACGGAGGGTTAAGTGAATACGGGCTTCACCTTGCGCGGGAGCTGCAACGCAATCCGTTCGTTAACCTGACGATTCTGGCCGATGAACTTTCCGCATCGACAGATGCGCATGCGGAACTTCCAGGATATTCGGTCGTGCGCTGCTGGTCGCCTGATCGACCAGGAAGTGTGGTCCGCTTATTGTCGGCACTGCGTTCGTCGAAGCCAGACGTTGTCTGGTTCAATTTGCTGTTCAGCACTTTCGGCAATAAGCCCTTGAATGCATTTGCGGGGTTGATGATCCCGCTGCTCACTCGTCTGAGCGGGCGTTACACGCACGTAACGCTCCATCATCTGATGGAGACGGTCGACCTCGAGGACTTAGGTGTACGCTTCGCCGGCGCGTATCGTTTGGCGGGCGCCGTAGCGACTCGAATGGTGCTGCTGGCAAATTCAGTGTCGGTGCTAATGCCGCGGTACCGCGAGATTCTGTTCGACAAGTACGGTCACGATAACGTGCACGTACGGGCGCACGGTATCCTGACGCGCTGTCCCGAATACCCGGATTTCGCACGGCGAGGTAACCCGCATCGCATTCTTGCGTTTGGAAAGTGGGGAACCTATAAGCGGCTCGAGCTGATGATCGAAGCCTTCGCACTGATTCGAGCTCAAATGCCGAACGCGCGGTTGGTGATTGCAGGCAGCGATCATCCTCAGTGCGCTGGATACGTAGAATCAGTGCAACAAAAATGCCCCCCGGGTTCCGGAATCGAATTCACGGGGTATGTGGATGAGGAGCGGCTGCCCGATTTGTTTCAGCGCGCATCTGTCGCAGTAATGCCCTACACATCCTCCACCGGTTGCAGCGGTGTGGCCCACCTGGCGTGTGCGTACGGCGTGCCCATCGTATGCGCCGAGCTTCGCGACTTTCGAGAAATGGCCGATGGCGAAGATCTGGCAATTGATTTTTACGAGCCTGGCGCCGCTCCCAGCCTAGCGTCGTGCCTGATTCGTTTGCTCAATGATCCCGAACGCTTGCACGCGGCTGCAGAGCAGAATTTTTCCGCAGCGCTCCGCATGACAATGCCGAGCATCGTGCAGAAGTATCTGCGTCTTTTCGAATTGCAGCAAAGGCTGGACGCTTTACGTCAGGTTTCCAGATTCCACCGGCTGCCGAAATGGCTGCCTTCGAGGACCTTCTTATTGCGGGTGATGAACCGGGCCGCAAGGAGTTGGGTGGATCATCCTCTTGCGTATCGGGCTCGCAATAGTGGCAAGGTCTTGGATATGCCCGAAGATCGGTCTCGCGATTTCCTGCGTCGTGTGCCGGCAAGACGGCCTCGTCCCTGACGGGGATTGTCTGAGCTGAAGATCCTATGGTTGGGAACTGGCTTGTACGGTGAGGTCCCGTGCCACATATCGATTGTGGTCAAACCTGACGATTGCGCTGACCTCGGCCCCCTCGCGCAGACTCATGTCGACGGGAATAGATGGATCGAGATGGATTTCGTATGTCTTGTGATTAGTACTTGAACTTAGGACGAGCAGGCCCGCGTGGAGGTCGAGAAACTGAACCGTCCCGACGAATGTAAAGATCGAATCTTGCTCGGCGAGTATCGAAATCTGCTGCACCGTATCGCGTCTTTCCCCGTCGGCAGCGAACCGGATCGCGACGAGCGTTCCGGGAACCAGCTCGCTTGACGAGGAAGCTCGATCGCCCTTCACAATTTGAGTGGAATTCGTGAGGCGAAGTCTGAGCAGCTGTGGAGCCGTCATGTCGCGGAGAACCAATTCGTTTCGATTTTCGCGATAAGCAACGATAATCCCCTGGCTTTCTCCCAGATTCGAAGCAGTGCGCAGGCGGATGCTGCGGGCAAATTCCATTCCGTCGAAAAGAATCGTGTCGAGGTAAACTCGCTCTCCCGATTTCAGCGATGCGAGCAGCGCAGGCTGTCCATCGCGAAAGACCTGCGTGCGGCCGTCGAACCACGCCATGGTCTTGCCACCGCCGAAGAGTTGCAACGTGATTCGGTCTTGTACACGATCGAGTTTGAGGATCGTACCTCCAATGAGAGTGGCTTTGGCTTCTGGCAGCGCAGGAAGATCGGGGAGAAGACTCGCTGGATCAAGCGGTGTGTCGCGGGTGTCGGGCGTGGCCTCGACTGTATTGTCTGACGCGTTCTCGGAGGGCGAGAGCGCCTGCACAGAGGCAGCCCCTTGTGCCTGGGCGATGCGCGCGGCCGTCATAACGGCCAGTATGAGAATCAGGTTTTCGAACAAGCGACGCATGATTGGCTCGCACCATTCCGCAAAGGTTTTTGATGCTTTTCCACAACGCAAGGTGGCCGCTGGTTTTGCATAGGTGGAGGGCGTGCGGCAAACAAACTGACTTGCGCAGCATCAAAATTGTGCTGAAAACGTGGCTAGCGGGCAGATTACTTTCAGGAGCAAGTTTTTCAATGGTTTCGAGGATTCACATCGTTTCGGGGGTACTGGCTGTCGCGCTGTCGTTTTCGTCGATCGGCTTCGCGCGCGATATCAAAATCACGATTCCGAAGCGCAGCCATCTGACGCCGGTGCAAAAGCTGAATCGCGAAGGCGTCGAGGCGATGCGCAAAGAAAAATATGAACGCGCCGAGTCGCTTTTCTACCGCGCCTATCTTTTCGATCCCGATGACCCATTTACGCTGAACAATCTCGGGTACATTTCCGAACTGCAAGGCCAGATGGACCGCGCCCAGCAATTCTACAAACAGGCGAGCCTGCTTCAGACCGACGCGGTCATCGATAAGGCTACGACGCGTCGCATGGAAGGTCAGCTGCTACGCACGGCGTTGTCTGTTCCGGATGTCCCCATGCAAGACAATCGCGACAACGTCGAGGCGCTGCAGCTGCTTGCCAATGGACGCGCATCTGAGGCGGACGCGCTTTTGCGGCAGACTCTCGCTCGTAATCCACGCGACCCATTTACGCTCAACAATTTTGGTGTGACCAAAGAAATGGAAGACGAATTTGAGGAAGCGCTGCACTACTACGATGCGGCCTCCGCAACAGGAACGGATACGTTGGCGGTCGTAACCGCTGAGCGTTCCTGGAGAGGCAAGCCGGTGAGCGAAATAGCGTCGCGCAATGCAAAATTATTGCGCCAGCGCATGGCAACTGAAAATACAGTAGCCTCGCAGGTTGCTTCGTTGAATCTGCGAGGAGTTTTTGCCGCCAATCGCAATGATTTACAGACGGCAGCAAAAGATTTCCGTCAGGCCTATGCCCTCGATCCCAACAACGCATTTTCGCTGAACAACATGGGATACGCATCGGAGGTGGATGGCGACCGTGAAACGGCCCAGTTTTTCTACAACAGCGCGTTGCGGGCGGGAACTGCTGGCATGAATGTCGGACTGGCTACGAGGCGGTCGGCGGAGGGGATGAAAGCCTTCCAGGTTGCCGATGATAGTTCCGGAAGCGTCGAGAGTGCACTGGCTCGAGAACGCGAAATCCGCCAGAGGCAACACGCGCCAGTGGTGCTGCTGCGCCGCGATAACACGGTAGTGGAAGAGCCAACATCGCAGCCGCAGACGCCGCAAAACCCCACGGCTCAACCGAAGTAATGGAGAGTCGCAAAAGGGTCCTTCCCCAGGCCGGTTCTCTGCGCTTCTCTAATCCCCAGATCTATCCCCGAAACTCTTCCGGCCGGTAGCGGCTTATGTCCGATTCTGGATCGTAGGAGAAATAGCGGACGAGGTTCTTGAAATAGCGCAGCAGCGTGTTGATGTTCGTGTGATACCAACAACAGCGCGTCATCTTGGGCGAGAATCCGCAAATGAAATGGAAGCAACTGAAGGGAGCCGGGGGTTGGCTGAGCATGGCAGCCGCCATGCGGTGATTTCCGTCGAGGATAGTCAGCGGACCGGTCGCGTCTACTCCAATGAGCAGCACCGTGGGGCTGACGGGCCCGCTCACGATTGACGCACTAAGCTGCTGCAGCTTGTCGAAGAATTCATCCTGCTTCGAGTAGGCCAGCACACGGCGGATCTGCTCCAAAATGTCTGGCGCATAAAAGCTGCCCTGCGCGATTCGCCGCCATTGCGCGCGCGGGAAGAAACGAATGCGTCCAATATCGTCCAGCGTGAGGCCTACGGCGAACCACTGAGTATCGGATGGCAACTCCCTCCACATTGCACCGCGGCGCAAGAATAACAACGCACGTCGCAGCTCATTCTCGCGCAGGTTGGTAAGATCCGGGTGCATAACGATCCGCTCAAAAACTGAGCGGTATTCGTCGAATTCGGGATGATGGAATTCGTTCCGCAGAAATTCTGCAATGACCTCTTCTTCTGTAAGAGGACGCAGAGCGTGGATTGGGCCGAATTTGCCCACGATTTCGCCGGCTCCGAACTCCTGGAGCAGTAACGGGATCGCCAGAACAGTCAGCAACGCGATCATAATCACCAGCTGCACAAGAATGACCTGTCGCAAGGTGTGATGAAATACGCAAATCCCACCAATGAAAACGACGCTAAAGCCGAGCTGCATCCAGCTGGTGTTGGCGATTTTTCGCGACATCTCATACGTAATTACGACCGAACTGAGCGAATAGACTCCGGCCGTGACTGCGTACAGAATGAGCAACTGCGGCAATATGGGGCCGCTGCTCATGGCGAAGTGAGCGCCGAAGATCATCCTCCAGAGGAAACTCGGCATGAGGCAAAGGACAAGGATCAGGATCGTCAGAATTAGAAAGACGAGGCCCAGAGAGATCGTCAGGATGGACCGCGCCTCCCTTTCGTTCGACGTCTTGCTGGCTGAGACGGGAAACATTGTGTTCACCACCGACCAGGCGCACATGTTGACCAGACGACCTACCAAAGCTACCGCCGCATAGAGGCCGGCCTCGCTGGCCGCAAAAAAATGGTTTACCAGGATGATGTCGAAATTGTTGATGACCGTTTGCCCGGAGAAGAAAACGATTGCCTGCACACCTTCACGAAAGGAATCGGCAATTCCGCGCCAACGGAAACTGGTGATTTTGGGTGTGGGTCGCGCAAAACAGTAGGCGAGAATCACGGCCAATACACTGGCCAGCACCGCCCCGCGCACGCCGAGCCCGATTCCAATCAGCAAGAACACTCCAATCAGCCGCACCACACCTTCCAACAGGAAGTTGATGGCGAGCGGTCTGAACGCATGAATTCCCTGAATGAATCCCCGACGTACGCCAAGTGGAACGTAAAAAGCGGTGCCGAGGGCCAGGAGTCGTATGAGGTTGGCATCGGCCAGGTTGAGATATCGCGAGAGGGGACCTTCGAGCACAATCAGCAGTACGCCGATGCCAATTCCCGTGGTCCATGCCCGCTGGTGAAGGCTCGAGAAAATGGCTAACGCTTCTTCGTACGATTCCCGTCTCGCCACGTATTTTGCGCATACCACCTGAAACGACAATGTGATGGCTGATAGCAGCATCAACATCGTGTACACAGCAGTGGCATGAGCAAAGCCATCGGGGCCAAGCAAGCGGGCGCTGGCCACGTTGTAGATGAGGTTCGTGACGCCAACCACTCCGGAACTGGCCAGCAACGTGAGGCTGCCCCCGACCAGTTGGGAGCCCACACGTTTGGATTGCAATGCAGGTTTGGCTGCCGCATTGTGGTTTCCGTTTTCCGGGCCCAGAAAATTCATGATCGTGTTTCCTGTCGATTCATCACCAATGTTCTGCAAACCGAGGCAATCACATCAGAACAAAGTAAGGTGCACGACCGGCAGAAGGGTTGTACGAGTTGAGCCCGGAAAATCATAGAAGGATTGTTGTTCGATGCCGGCTGAAAATCGTATTGGATATGAGATCGAAGTTTCAGAATCGCTGCCTTTCATTGACCCTCGCATGGATCGGACGTAAGAGACTGTGAACTCGCTCAAGGCGTTGTCGTAGGTGTGATAGCCCTGGCCGCGCGAAAGAACGAACGATCCCTGCATGCTCCATCGGCGGGTCGCCCGCAAATCGAACCGTGCTCCCGGAACGAAAGCCTGTGCAATGGCGTAGCGAGTGTCAAAGACCTCCCACGAGCGCAGGGACTCCGCCAACAAGGCCGCTGTAATACGATCACCAAACTTGTGTTGCAATCCAGCGTAGGAGGAAGTCGTGAAGTATTCGACAACTTGCGGTCGGTACAGCAGGTCGCGGGCCGTGTAGCCGGCGATCAGAGAGGTATTGCTCCAAGCATGCCCCACGGTGAATTCCACATTTGCGAAGAGATCGCGCGAGTGCAAATTCTGGTCAGTAAACGGGCCGGCTTCCCGAATGGCGCTGCCATGCACCGCTACCCAATTGAAGAATGAATTTGTGTACAGATAGAGGAATTGCCGGAACAGGTTCTGGCTCATGAACTGTGGTGAGATCGTGTCGCGGCGAACGGTGTACTGAAGACCTCCGTTGAATGTGATGGAATTTGTTCCGAAGCGCAGAACGGGCGTTATTCCCCCGTTGAAGTAGGTATCGTAGGTATTACGATCTTCAACTACATTTACGCTGGGAAACAGGAATCGGCCGGCCGTAAGGCTCTCGCCAAAGAAGCCGGAGATGAGCGGAAACTTTCCGATGCGTACTTGATAATGGGATTGTGCCAGACTCTGGAACGAATGGCGGGGCGGCGGCAGTAGAGCGGGATTTGTGACATTCAAAATCCTGGCGTCGAGAGCGTACACGTTGAGATCTTCCAGCGCCGGAGCAAAGGTCGCTTCCGGCAGAAGGCTCAACATTCCATTGATTTCTTTTCCGACTTCATCCGCCGATTCATATTCCTGGGTCTCGGCCAGATTCTGATTTTCCTGTCCGGCCACACTGCTGGCTTGCGCAAAATCGGAAAGGGCGTGGACGGAATCCTGTCGCTGACGGTAAACGCTGGCCGCGGCCATCATGTATTCGTAGTCGTCACGAAAATTCGCTGGCGAGCCCAATTGGGAAAGAGCCCGCTCGGCGCTCTGGGTCTTGCCTTCGGCGAGGTATGTATTCGTTAACCCGAGCGATACCGATCTCAAATCGGCTCCCGCCAACTTCGCTTTATCGAAATATGTCTCTGAGAGATCGAAGTCGTGAAGAGCAAGAAAAATATTTGCCGCGGCAACAACGTCTTCGGGATTCACCGGACCCCTACCCGCGCGCGCCTCCGCGAAGCCAAGCGCGACCTGGCGGCGTGCCTCGTCGGGATGTCCACGTTCGACGAATAGATGAGCCAGGGCAAGACGCACATCGAGACGGTCGCCCTCTGGAACATCGAGCGCGCGAGAAAAGCGCTGCACGGCCGCATCCCGCTCGCCCAGCGTCAGCAATGCGTCCCCAGTCGCCATCAAAATCTTGACCTGATTGCCCCCATATTGCTCCGCAGATGCAATGTCGCGGTGGGCCGCATCCTTGTCATTCTGCTTGGCATCAACCTGCGCTCGTAGTGCATAAACTTCCGGGTCGGACGGTGATAGCTTTTCCGCGATATCGAGGGCTGCGAGCGAATCGCTGTAGTCATTGGCTCGATAGAGAGCGTCGGCATAGGCCAGTTGGGTGGGCACGTCGTTCGGATCTTCCTGAAGCACGGCGCGATACTCCGGCAGAGCACGGGAGAAATCTCGTGACTGCCGATATGCTTCCGCGCGCGCCAGGTGCCACGCGTGTGTCGTTCCCAGCCGCTTGCCCGCAATTTCCAATTGCGCCAACGCTGATCGCGGGCGATGGCGCTGCAAGTCAGCGTAGGCCAGCCCGAGGTGTGCTTCCGCGTAGTCAGGTTGCAGCGTGAGGGCGACTGCAAAATCGCGCGCCGCCTGATTCGGCTCGCGCAGGTCGTTCAGAACGAAGCCGCGGTTGACATAACCCGTTGCCATCTCCGGATCGCGTTCAAGAGCTCGCGTGAAGTCACTGACCGCTGTGCGCAGGTCCCCGTTATGAACGCTCAAATAACCGGAGATCAAGGCCAGGTCTTTATCGTTCTCGAATCGCCGGTCGTATTTTGCAATCAGCGCTGCCGTGTCCTGGTAACGTCCGAGGTAGTAGAGGTCGTAGGCCAGATAGACAACGCCTTCGCGGTCATTCGGAAGTTTCTCCAGGACTTTGTACCCAAGATCGGCAGAAGCGGCGTAGTCGCCCTTCCACGTCAGATACCGTTCTCGCTCGCGACTCACCTGCGGTGCATCGGCTGCTGGTCCATGCGCCCGGTCGAGCCAACGCTTTGCCAGATCAAGATCGTGAGTTTCAAGTGCGGCATTGGCGCCTGCTGCAATTACAAGCGGGTTTGCACTCGCGTGCTCGTATGCGTGCTCGTACTCAGTTTCGGCCGGATGGAATTTCCTCTCGGATGTATAGAGATCTCCAAGTGCAAGATACGCGGCAAAATCGTTGGGATGAAACTTGGCCGCGCGCGTGAAATAATCCTCAGCGGCTTTGTTGTCGCCGCGGTCCCGCGCCAAATACCCAAGCGACGCAAGCGCGGTGCGGTTATGGGAGTCGAGTTCAAGCACCTTTGTAAAAGTGCCCTCCGCAGCCTCTTTTTGTCCCATCTTCCACTGCAAACTCGCGAAATTTAACAGCGAATTTGTGTTCGTGGGCGCCAGTGCGAGGGCGTTGTGCAGATCTTTATTCGCGGCATCAAAATTTCCATTGGCCATTTCGATCGCGGCGCGCAGCCGAAGGCACTCTGACCCGGAACCGGATTGTGGCGGCAGGCTCTGGATTTCAGAAGCCGCAGTGTCGAGTTGCCGCTTAGCATCGTCGTCGTTATTTTGGCGTAGGTCCAACTCATAGAGATTCAGCCGCAGCTCGATCGGATAAAGCGCGCCTTCAGGAACTGACGCCGGGAGTTTGCTCAGCGCCAGCGTGTATTCCTGGCTGGCGTCCGCCAAGCGATCCTGTGACTCAGCCACTTGCCCAAGGATGGCGTGCAGGCGGTAATTTTGCGGCTCAGTTTTTTGTGCCTCGTCGAGAAAAGTTTGCGCTGCATCAGGCTGCCCTAGGTTCACCAGTGCCTGCGCCGCGCTCAGAGCAAGTCCGATATTTCCCTTCGCCGATGTCGCCAGCTTCGAGTAAAGACTCGCCGCTTCTTGAGGTCGGCCCGCGAGTTGATACGTGTAGGCCAGGTCCGCTTGTACATCGATCGATTTCGCAGGAATGGCCCGCAGACTGGAAATCGCCTGATCGAATTTTCCTTGATCGCGAAACTCGTCTGCGACGGCCCGCAGCACTTCCGGGTCCCGCGGACCGCGAGCCTTGGCACGGTTTAAATACTGTGCCGACAGTTCCGCATTGCCAAGTCGATCATAGGCGTGCGCGATCAGAAGATCCGTGTGCGCCGAACCCTTCAAGGCATCTGCTCGCTTGAGTAATTCCATCGCACGATTTGGATCCGAAGACAGAATGAGTTCGCCGGCAAGTTGCAAGCTGTTGGCGTCTTTTGTGTTCGAGTTGATGATTTTCTGCAGCGCGGCTTCGGCTTCCGCGGTGCGGCCCATCTTGGCATAAGTTTGTGCCAGGCCAGCCAAGCCATGCGCGGAGTTCGGCTCGATGCGCAGACCGTGATTGTAGGCATCGATCGACTCCTGGTACCGTTCGCCCAGGCGCGCGGCATAACCCAACAAGAACCAAAGCTCCGCATTTTGCGGAGCCGCATTGGCCGCGTGCTGGGCAAATGAGATGGCCGATGTGTAATCGCCGCGGCTCATCGCATCCTGCGCGGCGCGCGCTTGCCGCGCCACCTCGATGCTCGATCCCCATCCCAGGCTGGAGTTGTTCTGCTGACTTTCGGTGGAAGTGCCGGATTGCTGGGATGACGAAGGAGTACCGGGTTTACTGACGTCGTAAGTCTGGGCGAGAGCGCAGCGTAAAAGAAAAACAATCCAAAAGCTCGTGAGCGGAAGTCGGCTTTTCACAGAATCATCCGGCAACGCATGGAATGCGGAACCCTCCGCAAAGCCATCGTTGCGGTTTTGTTCAGATGCCGAGGAGCGGCGCAAGGCTGCCGCTGAAACTATGACTACAGCACCTAAGTCTTGGAAAGACGGGCACATCGGAGCCGGCAAAAAACGGGAACAAACCTTGCTTGCGATTTTTGAATCCAAGAACCGCTACAGACGAGGCACACCAATCGATGATTCGTGGCGAAGCGTACTCACGCCCAATTCCGCTCATGGCCGTGGTTCTGGTGGCGCTTGCGGTGCATGGCCCGCTCTTGTTCATGCAACTTCCATCCAGTTCCTTCGACGCCAACTTCCACATCTTCTTTGCATCGCATTATGTTCATCACTGGTTTAATCCGTGGAACGAAAAGTGGTTTGCCGGATTCTCGCAAACCACTTACCCCCCGCTGACGCACCAGTGGATTGCCCTGCTTTCCAACGTGGTTGGTTTGAACATGGGCTACATGCTGGTGCAGCTCATCGCCGTGCTGCTTTTGCCGGTGGGGGTTTATCGGTTTTCTCGCATCTGGGTGGATGAAACGGCATCAAGCTACGCGGCCCTGGGCAGCGTCTTTTTGGGATCGTTGGCGTTCCTGGTGTACCAGGCGGGGCAACTGGCGACGGTGGCCTCCGCGGCGTTGTATCTCAACGCGTTGCCGTATTTTTATGAGTGGATGAATGACGCTTCGTTCGTCGCGATGGCGAAGGGAGTTGCCATCAGTTGGGCGGCTGCCGCGGCCCACCACGTGACGCTGATTTTTGGAATCGTCTTTTTCGCCGGGCCGGTGTTGTGGATCGCATGTCAGGATGCGGTCCACGAGCGCATCGCCGCCTCGCTGGCGGGTGCAATTTCACGCGCAGCGGTTTTCGCCGTCGTCGTGGCAGCTGGAGTTGGAGTCATTCTGCTGCCTTTCTGGCTCACGCTCATTCAGCATCCCGTTCACCAGATTCCGATTCCTCATGACAGCCGGGCGAATTTTCTGCTGCATTCGATCACCGGGATCAATTATTTCGTGATTCCCTACGGCGCAATGATTTTGGCGCTGCCATTCATTCTTTTACGTGGCGCCGGCACGCCAAGGCTGCGCCCGCTCCTGTTCGGCTTCTGGCTGGCGTTCCTCTTCGGCCTTGGCGGCACAACCCCTTTGCCACGTTGGCTGCTGGGTCGCGCTTATGACATTTTGACCTTCGAACGCTTTACCTTCTGGGCGACGTTGCTGGCGCTGCCCTTCGTCGGCCTGCTGGTCACGAATTTGCTTCGAAGATTCACAAGCAAGGCTGCGCTCGCGTTATCGCTGGCGACCGTCATGACAATTGGCGCCGCGTTGTGGTGGCTGAAGGCCAACCCTTACCGGCCGACAGCAACCGTAGATGTCGACCCTGTGGTTGCATTTCTCAATCGCGATGGCCACGACACTTATCGCTATCTCACTCTCGGCTTTGCCAGCGATCTCGCTAAAGTTGCGACCTACACCAATGCCACCAGCGTCGACGGCGATTACAACTCGGCCCGCCTGCTGCCTGAGATGACGCACTACGGTTCAGCCCAGCTAACCAACGCCAAGTTTTACGGCACCGCGGGAATGTCCGCGCTGCGCAGCATGCTTGCACATGCGGACCGTTACGGGTTGAAATTCGTTTTTGTTCACGATTCCTACTACGAGCCGCTGCTCACCTTCGTGGGCTGGCGCAAGATCGAAGTGTTCGATCACGGCGAGGTAACCGCGTGGTCCAAAGAAGACGTTCCCCCGGCGCATCAGATTCCGTCCGATGCGATTCCACCGGCATGGCAGGGACTCATGTGGGGCACGCTGCCGCTCGGTGCCAGCCTGCTGGCGATATTCCTGGAAATCTTCTTGCCCGGTACGCGGCGGGCCCCACTCCAGTTCCAGATGCGGCCGCCGCAAAATGAAAAACAGTATGTGGCGTGAACGGCATTTTGAATTTTCAGAAGGCATGGGGCAACTGAGATGAAATGGACGCTTTCCATTGCGCTAGTCGCAGCGACGATCGTTCTCATCGCGGCAGGCTTGTTCCAGACCAGATCTGGTGGAGGAACTGTCGGCATCGCTGCCGGCAGGGCTCTTCCCGGCTTTGCCATGCGGCCCGACACACCAGAACATGCGCTCACGATTCTTCTGGGAGCGGTGCAACGACGCGATTGGAAGCAAGCGCTAACTGTCATGCGCACGAACGATGCCGCTACCAGTGAAGATGAGCAAGCCATGGCCCAAGACTGGCAGGGGTCAAACGGTAGTCTGCGAACCTTCTCCAGCCTGGAGAGCTTCGACCTGTGGCCGCAACATGCCACGACCGACGAAGCTCAGATTCGCGCGCGCTTGAACTGGACAACGCCGGTCGGACCCGTGGAGGACCTGCGTGATTTCAATCTCACGCGCTCGGGCGAGATTTGGACTGTCACCTTGCCGAGAACTGAACCGCCCAACGTGCCGGCGCAGATCGTGCCGGTTACGTACCTGCGTTGGGACCTGGTGAGCGGCAACGGCCAGGATAAGTGGGGCACTCATAACCTCGATGCACCGCGGGTGCGGATCATCTCCATGAACGCCGTGAATTCAGCTCAAGGTGTGGTTGTCATGGGAGAAGTCGAGAATGAAGACACGGTTCCAGCCTTCGTCAATGTCAACGCGACTTTGCTGAATGCATCGGCAGCTGTAATCGATCAGGAGAACAGCTTCGACAAAATCGCACATGTGTTGTTGCCGAAAGCGGTTTCGCCATACCGCATCGATTTCCCCGGGCTTGATCTTGCCAAAGTGAAGAACGTGCGCATGGACATCAAGGCCGCTCTCGTGCCGGCCTCGGCCGATCCAGTCATCGGTGTGATGGATCAGAAAATTGAGCAAGACTTGCAGGGCAATCCTGTTCTTCACGGGGCATTGCTCAATCAGAGTGGACAAACCGTGAACATTCCCCACGTGATCGCCAGCTTCTCGGACAGCAATGGGCGCGTGATCTGGGTCTCTGACGGATATGTCGACAATGCTCTTCTTCCTCAGTCATCAGCGCCATTTGCCATCCAGATTCCGCGAAATGTCGCGACGAACGTACGGAGCTTTCATGTCGTGGTTAACCAGTACAGTCTGGAAAATTCCTAGAGCGGGCACGCTGTTACTTTTCGTTGGCGCATGTTGGGTAGCGCCTTCGGCTGCTCAGGAACTGCGCGTGCCGGAATCGGCCATGGCAGGGCAGGCAGCTGTCATTTCCACGAACGGCAGCGGCCATGCGACTTTTTATTTAATCGGTCCGGGCACGTCGATCAAGCGCGAGATCAATCTGGGCGAAGATGTTCACGTTGCTCCTGAAAGCCTCGAGGACTCCGGCCAGTATCTTGCCATCGTTTGCTCGGAGTCCTGTGGCAGCGCAACCTTTTACGTGCAGCCCTCGCATCCGGCGAGTCTCAGTTTCCTGGTGCATCCTTCGCGTGTGCCCGACAATCAACCGGATGCGGTGAGCGGTGTGGCTTTTCCATTCGATCACTTCGGCAATCTTGTTCTCGATCCGCTTGCTGTCACCTTCCAGGCGGCCGGGCCGAAAGAAAAGTTGTTCGCGCGGGAGGTTTCGACGCGAGATGGAGTTGCCTGGTTTCGCACTGCTTCCGGTAAATCCGTCGGACCGCTGCACATTACGGCATCGATTGGTCCCGTTTCTTCGCCACGTGTAATCGCGCAAGTCGCCTCGGAACCGTGCAATCTTCGGATTAAAGGACAACGCACGGCGAAGGGAATTTTGGTTGAAACCGAGCCGGTTCACGATTGCGCAGGCAATCCGGTCGCGGACGGAACGATCGTTACCTTCAACGCCTCAGGCGACGGCGAAAAATCGACGGTCGATGCGCCAATCAAGGGCGATGTGGCTCGCGCCCTCATCACAGATTCCGGACCTGTAACCATCTCGGCGGCATCCGGAGTTGCTATGACAAACGAACTGCGCGTGGGCGGCAAATGAAGAATATGACTCAGCGGATTTTGCGGCGGCTTTCTCCGGTTATATATTTCGCCGCGGCGTGCCTATCTCTGCTGCTTCCCTTCAGCGCGTCGGCCGACGCTCCAACAGTTCTGGTTCATCTGGATGTGAATAAGGCTTCTCCGCGGGCGGTCGAGGAGCAGACGTCGCGGCGAATTCTTGCCGACTACCGCTTTGCGTGGACCAACCTTGCTCGAGCTGTCGAGACTGACACGATCGAGCCGGTCCGGGGACAATTCGTGGGATCAGCCGGAAAGTGGGTTGCGGAAACAATTGCCGCGCAACAGAAAGCCGGGTTGACAAGCCGACACATCAATCAAAATCACAAGCTCACAGCCACGTTTTATGCGCCCGAGGGCGATGTCATGGAACTGCACGATGACGCGCAGTTTCATCTGCAGGTGCTCGACGGAAGCAAGCTGATCTACGATCAGCCTGTCGTAATGCATTACATCGTGCTGATGACCCCTGGCGCCGACCGCTGGGTCATACGACAACTGCAGTCCGTGGAGAAGTTCTGACTTGAAGAGAAGTTTCGAACTGATCTGAGAAGTTCCGAACTGATCACGGCGAGCCCGTTCGCCCACGCGACATCGCACTCGGCTTCGTACTCCCTGCCTTCTACAGCCTTCACTTGAGCCTGCGAAGCTCCAACCATCACTTGCCTCCCTGCATCCAAAATTTACTGAAAGCGTGAGAACGAAATGGAGAGGCTACTTGCTGAAGGGGTTCGTGAGCTTCACGATCGCGTGTTTTCTGTTTGTCTCCGGGTGCGCCACTGGAGGTCTCCATCACAGCGCAGGCAGAAATGCGCAGGCACCCGCGTCCAGCCCGAAGGTGCTGGCCGTCTACATGCCGTGGTTCGGCGACCACAGCCACATTGATGTCGGCTATTCCAGTCAGGATCCCGACGTCCTTCGCCACCAGATCGAGCAGGCGCGACAGCGCGGCATCTCGGCGTTTGTGGTTGATTGGAACGGCGAACGCCGGCCTTTTGCCGATCATAACTTCGGAGTTCTCGAGCAGATCGCCAGCGAAAGTCACTTTCAGGTTGGGCTGCTTTATAACGAAGCGGAAGACGATGACTCGCAAGCTACCGGCGACGCTTTGGCCGCATTCGATGACGCCTATAACAATTACATCGGACCGCAGGCTCCGTATCGAAATGCTTACCTCACGTATCAGGGTCATCCGATGATTTTCATTTTCCCGAAGCGTTCGCATACGGACTGGAACCGGGTTCGTGCGCATTGCAGCGCATGGGAATCCTCACCTGTACTCATCTACAAAGACGACCCTCCAGTGCAATATGACGACGCATTCGCGGGCTCCTACGCCTGGGTTCAACCGGGTAACCAGGGTTGGAAAGCTGATGGCAGCAACTGGGGCCAGGAGTATCTCGACTATTTTTACAAGACGATGAAAAAGCATCCCGATAAGATTGCGGTCGGTGCGGCCTGGCCTGGATTCGACGATTCGCGCGCCCGTTGGGGTCTTAATCGTCATATGCAAGCTCGATGCGGTCAGACGCTCGACGACACCATGAGCTTCTACCGGCGCTACTACGATGATTCGAACCCGCTGCCTTTTCTGCTGATTGAAACCTGGAACGACTACGAAGAAGGAACGGCGATTGAGAGGTTATCCACGGCCAACTGCAATCAGGGTGAGCCAACGACTCCCTCGGCAGTCAGCTCACGATGATCGTTAGCTCGGTCCGTCCGACCAACAACCCGACCACCATGAAACACATCGAAAACAATGCTCGCAATCGACGCTTAGCTTACGACGCAGGAATTGAATGAACTACCAGCCCAACTCTCTCGCGTGTTGTGCGGTTCTTTCTCATCTCGTTCTGGGCACTGACGAGGCACACATCGGGAAAGAGGTTTTTCGCCTCACGGCCTCTTTTCACGAGCCAGACTGGCAGGAACTGCAACATCTCGCCAACATGCATCACGTGGTCATTCGTGCTTTGCCGCGTTTATCCACCTTGCTGGAGAGGAACGGAAATAGATTGTGGGCTGATTATTTTGTCCGAATCGTTGCGACGGAGCGCGCTCGAATCGCTCACGCAATTTCCTTTCTGAAGCCCATCTGTACGTCACTGGAGCAGGCCGGGAGCGTTGTCGTGATGAAATCGCTCGATCATTGGCCGGATCTCGGCAGTGATCTGGATTTGTTTACCGACGGCGATCCTGCCGCGGTGATTTCGATTATGTCCGATCTCCTGCACGCCACGATGGAGCCCAGAAGCTGGGGCGATCGTCTCGCCAACAAGTGGAATTTCGCGCTCCCCGGCTTGCCCGAGCTCGTAGAGGTCCATGTGCGGCGGCTCGGCCAAATGGGAGAACAAAAGTTGATCGGCGAAGCCCTCATCGCACGAGCCATCACCGTCGAGCGTGGTGACGAGGCCTTCCGGGTTCCCGCGCCTGAAGATCGTATTGTCATCAGCACGCTTCAGAGAATGTTCCGTCATTTTTACATGCGCATTTGCGACATCGCGGAGATTTCGCAGCTCATCGCGGATCGAGCCGTTGATTTCGGATATCTGTGCTCTCTGGGCAAACTCAGTGGGCTGTGGGACGGATTGGCGACATACCGGAACATCATCCGCGGATATGCCCGCCAGTATGGTCGATCTCTGGAGTTGCCGTCGTTCGTGCTGTCGGGGGCGCGGTTCGCAAACGACGAGGTCCGCTTCAGAAAGAGTTTCTTGCGGATCCCGATATTGCCGCATTGTGCCCAGCTTTACGCCGCGGAACTGAGGAAGCTGGTGTTCACCGGCCAAATCAGCAACAGTCTGCGTCTGAGCCTGATGCCCGCGCTTGCCACCGCTGCTGCACTCAGAGAGAAAATAGCTGGAAGCGACAGCGGTATCTGGTGATAACCGTCAGTAAATCAATGAAATTCTAAATTCGACCGCGTGCGTACTTAGGTGTGTGCGTACAGGTTTTGCCGGATTGTTGTCATCGCCCCCTGTCTTTATTCTTCATCCAAGAGTCGTAGAAAAGCACGCCTACGTGGTTTTTGCTCATCTGAGCAATGTGGCAGAGTTCCTTGATTCGAATTCTTGTTGTAGATGACAATCCGTCCGTCCGGCACTACCTTCGCGCTCTTCTGGAGCAGCAAAATTCCTGGGAAGTTTGCGGCGAGGCTCGCACCGGAGGCGAGGCCCTCCAGCGTGTACGGGAGTGTCAACCGGATCTGATCCTGTTGGATTTTCAAATGCCTGATTTGAATGGTCTGGATGTTGCAAGAGAAGTCGCGCGACAGTGGCCTTCCATTCCGATTTTGATGATTACCGTACACCTGAACAAGCAGCTGGCCGCTGCCGCGAAAGAAGCCGGCATACGCGGTGCCTGCGCCAAGTCCGATGTCGGAAACATCGTGGAAGCGGTACACGCCCTCTTGCATCAGCAGACCTATTTCCCCAGAATGCTATCGACGAACGGATAGAAAGTTTCTGGCGCACAATGAGGCAATAGGGTCTCGACGATACAGGATTTCCTGTATTCGGTTGGTGCTATCACACTGCTAGCCTCTCCTAGGCTGGCTTGTTTTCGGCCGAATCGCGTTGAAAGAATGGGCCTCATTGTACCTGCAGAATCACGAAACTCTGATGACAACCCGGATCTTACTCGTGGATGATCACCCCATCGTACGGGAAGGGCTGAAAACTGTTCTTCAGCGAAAGCCCGGATGGGAAGTTGTGGGGGAAGCTGAAAACGGAGTGGAAGCTCTTGAAAAAGCGGAGAGTCTCCATCCCGACGTGATCGTGCTCGATATCACGATGCCCAGGATGAACGGCCTTGAAGTCTGCCGACTCCTGAAGCAGAACTCTTCGGGATCGGAAGTCCTGTTTGTAACTCAGCATGATTCTCCGCAGATGATGCGTGAAGCTCTGGGAGCCGGGGCAAAAGGATATGTCGTGAAATCCAATGCGGCGAGAGATCTCCTGGAAGCCATTGAGGTTGTCAGTCAGCACAAAGTCTTCACCGCGATGGCGCGCCCTGACGGCACCCTCAAGAACTGACTCGCTGGGGCAGCGATCGAGTTAACTGATTAAGGAGCAGTCCCGCTATGAAGTTGCGCATCTTGCTGGCAGATGATCATGAGATTGTTCGCAAAGGTTTGGCCGCGCTTCTTCAGAGACATGACGGCTGGGAGGTCTGCGGAGAGGCCACGGACGGGCGCGAGGCTGTCGAAAAGGCCAAAGAGCTCAAGCCCGACGTCGTTATCGTCGATATCGGAATGCCGAATCTCAACGGTCTGGATGCGACTCGCCGTCTGCTGCAGATCGATCCCAATTTCAAGATCATCGTGCTGACCGTCACCGATGCAGATCAGGTGATCCGCGAGGCGCTGGATGCCGGCGCCAGAGGCTTTGTGCTGAAATCCGATGCCGCCCGCGATCTGGTTTCCGCAATCGAAGCCATTGAAGGCAAGCGGATGTTCTTTACCCCCCGCGTGAACGAACTGCTGCTGGCCGGATTTCTGGAAAAAGGGCACCCGATTTCCAGAAGTCAACCGCCCGCGCTTCCAACCTTGACCGCGCGTGAGCGAGAAATTACCCAATTGCTGGCTGAAGGCCGCAGCTCGAAGGAAGCTGCCTCGCTGTTAAACCTGAGCACAAAAACGGTCGAAACCCACCGCAGCAACATCATGCGGAAGCTCAGTCTCCATTCCATTCGCGATCTGGTGGTTTACGCCATCAAGAACAAGATCATTCAGATCGAAATGCCGCCCGAAGGCGCCGATCATGTGCCCAAATCCGCTCCCACCGGTCAGCGCACCGATTCTCCGGTATAAACGCCGCTTCGGGTGCGGACGGTTAGTTTGCCATATCCCGCGGAGCGCGCCTCGACCACAATTGGATGGAAGCCCGCTTTCTGGTCTTCCTGCTCCGGCTTGTACGCAATCACATATTGGTTGCGGATGTCATGTGCCAGCGTGCGCGTCACGTCTTCTACCTGATCAAGGCTCGTCGGAAAATATGCGGCGCCGCCTGTGGCTTCGGCCAGTTTTTCCAGGCCTTCTCGGCCTTTCGTCTGTGCCTCGCCCGTCAGTCCGATGGCGTACAAAACGGGGCCGGTTGGCTTTTGCAGTTCGCGGACTGCGTCCTGCAACGTCTCTTGACTCATATTGTCCTGCCCGTCAGTAATTACCAGAAGAATCCTCTTCTCGATTCGGGGATCGTTGGCGAGATGACGAGCGGATGCGACCACCGCATCATAAAGAGCCGTGCTTCCCCGCTCCGTAGTCCGGTGGAGTGCCTGTTCCAAAAGATCAATATTGGAGGTGAAGTCCTGATCCAGATATGGATTCTGGCTGAAGTTAACGACGAATACTTCGTCATTCGGGTTGCTCGCGCGGATGAGGTTCAATACGGCCTGGTTCACTTTCTCGCGTTTATCCCGCATCGATCCGGAATTGTCGATCACCACTCCGATCGCCACCGGCACATCCTCGCGGCGAAAGGATGTGATCGTTTGCGGCCGGCCATCCTCAAATACGGAAAATGCGCTGCGGTCCAGATGCGCGGCTAACCGCTGATCCTGGTCAATCACGGTCGCGTGCAACACCACTTCCTCGACTTGTTTCTTGAACACAAAGGAGCCCTGATCCACTCCGTTAAGATCCTCGATAGATGAACTATTTTGAACTGGCGTTGGAGGAGGCACGCTTCTCGGCGGGCCACTCTGCAAGTCAGGCGCCGCCTGTTGAACCGGCTCTTGCGCCGGGGCGGAAACCACGAGAGCAGCGAACAGAACTCCTGCGGCAAGTCCATGCGTCGTGAACTTTCGCATCACTATCAATCTCACCCTCCTAAACGGCTTTGGATGCGCCCAAAATGGCCGCCGGGATGAGCTTTTGTTTACTACATCAGATTGAGCGATTACATCCGCATAGTGTTTGAGGCAACTACAGCAAATACCTTATCGACGCAGCGTGAAGGAGACACATAATAGACAGTCAAGCCTTTGCCGGCCACGTAGATTGTGGCGAAGTTCGGCAAAACTTACATAAGCAAGGCCGATCGAACTGCGGGCGAATCAATGTTTGATCATTGATTAACGTTTGGCATGATTTGTGCTACTGCAGATCACGTCCCGACAAAGGGTACGTTATGGCCGTAACGCTGTTCCTTTACCGGAGGTGTGTGGGTGAGCGCATTACGAATTCTTATCGCGGATGATCACGAAGTTGCCAGACGAGGTATTCGTTCCCTGCTTGAGAATCATCCCGGCTGGGAAGTGGTAGCGGAGGCAAGCAACGGCCGAGATGCCGTCAATGCGGCGACTCGCCTCAAGCCCGACGTCGCCTTACTCGATATCGGCATGCCCAGTCTCAACGGCCTCGACGCGACGCGTCAGATTTTGAACGTATCCCCCGCGACGCGCGTCCTGATCCTGACCATGCACGATTCCGAGCAGGTGGTGCGCGAGGTGCTCGCAGCGGGCGCTCGTGGTTTCCTGTTGAAATCGGATGCCGGCCGCGATCTGGTGTCGGCGGTCGAGGCTTTGCAGTTCCGCCGGACGTTTTTTACCACCAAGGTCGCTCAATTGGTTCTCGAAGGATATTTGCATCCCGGCGCCGTCGAGTCAGACCAGGTCTCGCGCAGCCTGCTGACTCCTCGTGAACGCGAAGTGATTCAGTTGCTGGCAGAGGGCAAAACCACCAAAGAAGTGGCGACCACGCTCAACTTGAGTGTAAAGACGGCGGAAACGCATCGCACCAATCTAATGCGCAAGCTGGATCTTCACTCCGTCGTCGATTTGACTCTCTATGCCGTGCGCAATGGCATTGTTCATGTGGCCTGACGTGAGCCATCCCAAAAATGTAAGACCTCAATGAAATTTGCTTTGCTTCTTCTCTACTGCGCCGGACGCGGTTCGATGACCGATCCGGCGATTGTTTTACAGGACGCGGCAAGTTCCCCGCAGCAGCGCCAGCAGATTGACGATACGCAATCGGCGCGCCCCTTCGAAGGCAAAATCATCAAAACCGGGCCCCACGGCTCGGCCGACACGAAGGCTGATAGATACATTCTGGTCGAGTCTTCGACCGGAGCAACTTACTCCCTCGATAACCAGCAAGCTGCCGCGAAGTTCGCGGGAAGGCACGTCAAGGTGATCGCCAGCATGGACCTGAAAAGCAACACGCTTCATGTCGTCGATATCAGGCTCGTTCACGCCGAGAAGTGAGTTCATTTCCCACCCCGCAATTTGACAAGAACGGCCCTGAAGGAGCATGCCTGATGCAGAGGCTCGCTTCCGTGAGGCTGCGGCTAACACCAGCAACGGTCGAACGGTATCGCAGATTCCATTTTCTGCTGATATTCATTGGGCTCTGCGGCCATGCTTTTGCTCAAAACACAACGCCGCCAAACTCGGCCATTGGTTCGCAGGACATAACGGTCCGCTCGCAATCCAATCTTGTACTGATCCCCGCGCTGGTTAAGGATCAGCACGGTGAGATCGTTTACGGATTGCAGGCCGACGATTTTATTGTCGAAGATGACGGCGTACCGCAAGCGGTTCATCTGGACGAGACGCCCGAGGGGCAGCCTGTTTCATTGGTAGTCGCGATCCAGCGCGGACGCAGAGCCAACTATGAGTTCCAGCGAATGCTCGGCTTGAAGACGATGCTTGACCCGCTATTCGCTACAGGAACTTCCCGGGTCGCGATCGTGGAGTTCGACAGTAAGGTTGATCTCACACGCAACTTCACCAGAGATGAAAGTTTGATCGACGCGGATCTGGAAAATCTTCAAGCGGGCGATGAAGGCGCCGCAATCCTGGATGCGATTACCTATTCGATCAATTTGCTCAAAGCAGAAGCGGAGAACCGGCAGCGCGTGTTGCTGTTGATCAGTGAAACGCGCGACCACGGCAGCAAGGCCAAGATTGAAGACACCGTATCAGCGACTGGCAGTAGCAATGTTTCGATGTACGCCCTGGCGTTCTCGCCGGGACTTTCCAACATTCTCGACACCGAACGGGGCACGAACATAAACGAGATGCATGAAGGGGTAAATTTCCTCGACCTCGGTTATCGCCTGGCTCAGGCTATGAGGAAGAATGTTCCCAATACGGTTGCCTCGATGACGGGGGGCGAATACGAATTGTTCATGTCGCGCAAGAAATTCGAGATTCACATGAACGACTTCACCAATCACTTGCACAGCCGCTATCTGTTGAGCTTTGCGCCGAAGGATCCACATCCGGGCTTGCACCAGATTCGTCTGCGGCTTAAAGATCCGGGTCGCGGCGTCATTCTGGCAAGAAGCAGCTATTGGGCGAAAGCTGCAAAATGAGAGGCGCGGCCTACTTCGACTCTTCGGCCTTATCTACGCTCGTATTCGCGTCCAGCACTTCGCGCACCTTGGCCACCAAAGCAGACAATGTGAATGGTTTTGGCAGGAACCAGAGGCCGGGATCGAGCACGCCATAGTGCACGATCGCATTGTTGGTGTACCCGGACATATATAGAACCCTGACATTTGGCGACATCTTCAAGACCCGTTCCGCCAGCTGGCGGCCATTCATGCGTGGCATCACCACATCGGTTACCAGCAGACGGATGTTCTGATGATTCGATTTACAGATATCCAGACCCTCTTCCGGACTGGCCGCGACCAGCACTTTATACCCGCAGTGCGCCAGCACGGATGAACTGAGTTGCCGCAGTTGCGGGTCGTCCTCGACCAGGAGGATGGTTTCCGTGCCGCGTTGAACACTGCCAATGCGGCGGTCGGCTCCGCCGGTCTGCACCGGCTGGTCAACACGCGGGAAGTATATCTTGAATGTCGTCCCGCGATCCGGTTCGCTGTAGACCCAGATGTAGCCCCCACTCTGCTTGACGATTCCGTAAACCATCGACAATCCGAGGCCCGTTCCTTTGCCCACTTCCTTGGTCGTGAAAAACGGCTCGAAGACGCGCGCCCGAATCTCGGGAGTCATGCCCAATCCCGTATCGCTCACCGCGAGCATTACGTAGGCTCCCGGCTTTACCGGTTGATGATCTTCGGCGTAGGCCTGATCCAGTTGCGCGTTGGCCGTCTCCAACGTGAGCTTGCCCCCGTGCGGCATCGCGTCGCGAGCGTTGAGAGCCAGGTTCATGATGACTTGCTCAATCTGTCCGGGATCGGCCTTAATTGAGCCGAGATCATTGGATGGGACGGTTAACACCTCGATGTCTTCTCCAATCAACCGGCGCAACAAAGAATCGAGATTCAGCATGATGTCATTCAGGCTGATGATTCTTGGCGAGAGGACCTGCTTGCGACTGAACGCGAGCAACTGGCGAGTGATTCCGGCCGCACGATCGGCGGCGGACTTGATTTGCGCCGTGCTCTCCGCCAGCTGACTGTTGGAGGGAACGCTGTCCGTGAGGATCTGGCTATAGCCCAGGATGACCGTAAGCAAATTGTTGAAGTCGTGAGCGACCCCGCCCGCCAGACGCCCGACCGCTTCCATCTTGTGGGACTGCCGCAACTTTTCCTCGAGAGCAACACGATCGGTAATGTCGCGAATGCCGCTGGTGATCAACATTCCCTGCTCGGTCTCGAGCGGACTGAGACTGGCCTCGATGGGAAACTCGACGCCGTCTTTTCGCAGTCCATACAGTTCCAGGCCCATTCCCATCTCGCGCACTTGAGGCTGCGAAGAAAATTCCATTCGATGCGCCAAATGTTTCCCTCGAAAGCGCTCGGGCATGAGCATTTCGATCGGCTGATTCAGCAACTCCTCGCGGCCGTATCCGAATAGCTTTTCAGTTTGTGCGTTCACCAGCACGATCTTGCCATCGCGGTCGACTACAACCATTGCATCCGGCGCCGATTCCAGCAGGCCTCGGAACTTTGCTTCCGCTCGTTCGCGCTCGGTAACATCCTGCACTAACGAAGCCACTCCGAGCACCCGGCCCGCATCATCCACGAGTGGGGTGTTGTACCATTCGCACGAGATGATGCGGCCATCCTTAGTGACGTTGTCGTTTGCGCTACCTCGCATACCGCCTTTCTTATCGAGCAGCTCCTGCCACACACGGTCCACGGCCGGGCGCACTGAGGGAGGAACTATGAAATGTGCATGCTGGGCAATCGCTTCCTGCTGCGTATAACCGAAGATGCGTTCTGCCGCGTGATTCCACGCTGCGACGCAAAAATTAAGGTCCCACTCGACGACCGCCAGCGGGGTATTCTCGATGTGCATTCTGAGTTTCTGTTGCGATTGTCGAATTTCCTCTTCCGCCCGCCGCTGTTCGGTAATGTCGCGACAGATGCCAAGCAGTCCAACCACCCGGCCGCCGGGATCGCGAAACGGCCCCTTGGTGGCTGAGTACAATCGCGTGACTCCGGCCGCGGTTCCGAATTCCTCGTAAGTTTGGGTTGCACCGGATCGGATGACTTCGCGATCGCGCTGCATGATCGCGCGGCCGACCTCCGGCAGAAACAATTCTGCGTCGTCCTTGCCAATGATTTCCGCGACTTTCCGCCCGAGGAGGCCGGCTCCTGCAGAGTTCATCATCAGGTAGCGGCCATTGAGGTCCTTGACGAACACGGCATCCGTCGTTCCCTCGGTGATCCCACGCAACAGAGCAAGATTTTTCTCGAGTTCGTGCGAACTCAGAAGCAACTGGTTTTGGACCAAGAACAATCGGCCGCTGGCGGCTGCAAACGAAACCGTTACCAGCACCACGGACCAAACAAACTGCTCCTCGGCAATACGCAGCACCAGCGGAAATACGATCGCGGGTATCAGCAGTGGCAAAAATTGCGACAGAAGCTGCGATCCTTTTGAGAGTGGTGGAAGACTCTCTATCGCGCCAGACTCCTGGTCCTTCCAGGTGGCAGCGACTACCAGGATGAAACAAAAGCTGACTGTCCAGCACAGATCGAGCCAGGTGCCTTGCCGGTAATTTCCTGCTGCATAGCCATAGAGCGTGAGATTTGTGGTAATCGCAAACGCAAAAAAGAAGATAAACATGCGCAGGAAGAAATTTCGCGCCGCCTGGAGCGTCGACAGTAAGCCGCGAACCAGAAAACTCAACGCCAACAGGCCGAAGAAAATAATTCCCGCGTAAAGAGCGCGCCGGGCCATCGCACCGGCTGAATGCTCCCAGTTGGAGGGAACATAAAGTTGCGACAGCTCAACTCCCAGCACCAGAGTACAGACCTGCACAAAATCGCACACTCGCAGCCATCGGAAGTTGCTGTTGGGATCCCTGGGACTGAGGAAAAGCGTCATCATCGCCGGCACGGGCCAGAAAAAAACGAAGATGTCGCTTGGCAAGAGGGTGCTTGAGGGAGTGTGAACGACGTCAAAAATGTAGGTATAGAAGATTCCGCCGACGGAGGCGAGTAGAAGCGACAACGATAGCAGTCGCCAAACGCGCTTTCCGAAAGCGGTAGAGTTACGGGCGACCAACCATGCAGCGATGGATGCAACCAGAGGCGCACCCGCGGCACCGATGACATCACCCCACAAGGACGCGGCCGCCGTCGCGTATAAGGTCGCGAGTATGGCCACGTGAATGCCCACAAGCGTGACCGCCGCGGCTAGCGCCCACGTACGAATTTTTGACATCTCTCCGACTGCTCCGGCGTCTCGCCGACCCGCCTGCAAAGACGCGCCCCGGCCCGGTGTTCCGGTCTACATTATGTGGAGCAAACAATAGAATCAAGTACTTCTGTGATCCGGTGCATCGAAAACACAGCCCGCCGTTTTTTAGAAGCGAGGTTTTCTGCTTACGTTCTGCAAGGTTCTTCTGTGAATCCCGCGTTACTTTAGTTGCAAACTACCTGCCAACTTTTTCGAGTCTTCCACTTGCCAAGGTCGCGCGTTTTCCCTAGCATCCAGATTGAAAGCCGGCCTGCCAGGTTGGTGATGGCGGGTCACCGATATTTGAACCAATGCAGAATGAACGGGTGCTTGACTCGAACTAGGATCCGGTGAGCGACGCTGCGCCATGCGCAGATGCCTAAAGGGTCTCGGCGGGCGCCCAACGTCTACCGACGGGTTCATTCTCGGCCCCGTCACACGGCACAGCGGGTCGGCTTGATTTAGCCTTGTTATTGTTCCCGCACGACATCTCCTCAGGCGGAAAAACTTTCCTCTGCAAGAACGCAGCAGCCTCGCCGTTCTTTAGTCGCTTCGCGTGCCCCAGTCACATAAGGAGGTCTTATGCGCCATGCGTTCGCCTTCGCAATGTTCTTTTGTCTTTGTGTCTGGCCGGCAGCTAGTCAGGCCGCGCCGGGCGATACCCGAAAAGCGGCTGGCACCGTTCAGTCCGACGTTGATGCCATCGAGAGCATTGAAGCTGACTTGGTCAAAGCCGAATCGTCCACCGATATTGCCGTCTTCGAGAGGACGCTTGCCGAGGACTACGTGAACCTAAACCCACATGGGCTAGGTCCCGCCAAGAACGAAATCATCGCAGGCATGAGACCACACGCAGGCCAAGCACCCCCTTATACTGTCGAGATGCACAATCTGCGCGTTTACGTATTGGGAGATACGGCGGTGGCAGCCTCAGTGAGAACTTATACGGCGAAGGAGAATGGCAACAACGCCAACGAAGACTCGACCCATATCTATGCCAGGAACCACGGGAGCTGGAAGCTGCACATCTCTCGGGCGAGCTCCTGCCCGATGAACTGAGCGCCAACTCCTTAGGCCGGGGCGTGTCAAGCCCCTCATCCTGTTAGACTGGTTTTGTAGCAAATCCAGCGTTCACGCATCCAATAACTGATGTTCCCGCAACTTGTCCATATCGGAAAATTCTTTCTTCCAACCTATGGCGTTCTTGTTTCCATGGGCGTGCTGATCGGGCTCTGGGTCAGCGTTCGCAACTCCGAACACCTCGGATATGACGGCGACAAGGCCTGGAATCTTGGCATTCTGGTCGTTCTTTGCGGCATCGTCGGCGCCAAGATTTTGTATGTCATCAACGACTGGAGCATTTACAAGGATCATCCCGGAGACATTTTCAGCATCGCAACGCTGCAGGCCGGCGGCGTGTTCTCTGGCGGATTGCTTGCTGCCTTCATAGCCGCAACGTGGTATGTGCGAAAGAATCATATGCCGCCTTTGGGAACATGCGACGCATTTGCGCCGGGACTGGCCCTCGGTCACGCCATCGGCCGCATCGGCTGTTTCGCTGCCGGATGCTGTTACGGCAAGCCAACACATCACTGGTGGGGAGTGACGTTCACCAATCCGCTGGCCAACTCGATTACCGGAACGCCGTTGAATATTCCGATCGAGCCGACGCAATTGTTCGAATCCGCGGTCGAGTTCGCGAACTTTCTCTTTCTGATGTGGCTGCTGAAGCGCAGGAAATTCGATGGCCAGGTCTTCGGCGCGTTCATGTTCGTCTACGGCGTCGCCCGATTTTTCCTCGAGTTCATTCGCGATGATCCCGGCCGCGGTTCCGTATTCAACGGCGCCATGACCGGCACGCAACTGATCTCGATCGGACTTGTTCTGGCAGGCGGCGTGATCTGGTGGCTGCGTCCGGGAGCAAAGTCGGCAGCGGCGCAAACCGTAAGCGCGATGCGCTAGTCTCCGACTCATTAGCCCGCCGTTTCAGCGCCGGGTACACTGTGTCCACTGCTCTGCCTCCCCGGACGCTTGAAACGATGGCACTGGCCGAACCAAAATACCTTGCGACAACTCAGGAAAACGCAGGGAAGCGCCTTGACCAATTCCTTGCCTCGCACTTGAGCATCTCCCGCGCCCGCGTCCAGCAACTCATCACGTCAGAGAAAATTCTGGTCAACGATGCTCCCGCCAAGCCGTCACTCAAGCTCCGCGGTGACGAACGCGTTTCCGTCCTCGGTCCGATTGCCCGTCCCCCGCTGCGCGCCATCGCCGAAGAAATTCCGCTCGACATCGTCTACGAAGACGACGATCTTGCCGTCATTGATAAGCCCGCTGGAATGATGGTTCACGCAGGAGCGGGCGCGACCGACGATGCGCGTAATCGGGGTACGCTGGTCAATGCCTTGCTGCATCATTTCGGCAGCCTGTCGGCCGTTGGCGGGGAGACGCGGCCGGGCATCGTTCATCGTCTCGATAAAGACACCAGCGGGCTGATCATGGTCGCGAAGAATGACGCCGCTCATCAGAAGCTCGCCCGGCAATTTGCCCGCCGCGAAGTGAAGAAAACTTACGTTGCGCTAGTGCATGGTTGGCTGAAGAAAGACTCTGGCACTATTTCTTCCAGCATCAGCCGAGACCGTGTTCGCCGCACGCGTATGACCACGCGACTCTCTGGCGGGCGCGAAGCAGTCTCGCATTACAATGCACAACGTCGCCTCGATACTCCGTTCGGAAAATTTACGCTGATCGAGGTGAAGATTGACACGGGGCGGACCCACCAGATTCGCGTACACCTGGCGTCGATTGGGCATCCGGTTGTCGGCGACAGCCTTTACGGCGCGGCCGCCGAACTGAGGCCGCTCGCAAACAGATCAAGGCCGAATATCCCGCCACTTTCGTTGGGTCGCAATTTTCTGCACGCGGCGCAGTTGCAATTCGTCCATCCTAGGACCGGCCAATCACTCGTGTTGAAGAGTCCAATTCCTAGCGAGCTGGAGAGGTTTCTCGCCGCACTGCTATCGGGTACGCCGGCCCAAATCTCAGCCAAACATGCACCCTAAGGACGGATATAATGTCTGCAGATGGGAGTCTTGGGGATGAAAATCTCGCGTACGACGATAATGGCGGCGGCGTTGGCCTCGCTTTCGCTGGCCGCATGGGCACAATCGCCAACCTCGACGCCGCCTCCGGCGCCTTCTCCGCAAACGGCGCCATCGGCGATCTCGAATACCCCGGCGAGTCCGTCTGCCGCGCAGAATCCATCCGACGCGGACTCGGGCGCCTCAGACGCCGTCCCCACGATTCGAACGACCACCAACGAAGTCAACGTCGTCTTCACGGTAACCGATAAGCACGGGAAGCGCATCACCGATCTGAAGCAGGCTGACTTTTCGATCGTGGACGACAGCAAGCCCCCCTCTGAAATTCGCAGCTTCCACGCCGAGACGAACCTGCCGCTGCAGGTGGGCTTGCTGGTCGATGCCAGCAGTTCAGTTCGCGATCGTTTCAAGTTTGAGCAGGAGTCGGCCGTTGAGTTCCTCAACCAGACGATCCGTCCGCGCTACGACAGCGCCTTTGTTGTTGGCTTTGACGTGGTGCCGGAAGTTACTCAAGACTTTACCGACAACACGGATATGCTGGCGAACGGAATTCACGCACTGCGTCCCGGGGGCGGGACTGCGCTCTACGATGCGCTTTATTTCGCTTGCCGTGACAAACTGTTGAAAGCACCGAAGAACACTCCTGTGCGGCGCGCCATTATTTTGCTGAGTGACGGCGAGGACAACCAGAGCCACGTCACGCGCGAAGAGGCCATCGAGATGGCACAACGGGCCGAAGCCATCGTGTACACGATCAGCACGAACGTCAGCGGGACCAAAGGGCCCGGCGACAAGGTTCTCGAGCGCATCGCCGACGCAACCGGCGGAAAGCCCTTTTTTCCGTTCCAGATTCGCGATGTATCCAACGCCTTTGCGGAAATTCAGGACGAACTGCGCAGCCAATACGCGGTTTCCTACAAGCCTGCCGACTTCAAGGCGGACGGCCATTACCGCACCATTGAAATCGTCGCCCGCGATCAGAAAACTTTCCGCGTCCGTGCCCGCCGCGGTTATTACGCGCCATCGGCTTCGCCCTCCTCGTCTGACCTCCAGACGATAAGATGACGCTCATTCGCCCTGGCAAGAACTGGCTCCCGCGAGAGCTTCTCATCTAATATTTCCGCATGCCGGGATACTCGGGTACACCGCTGCCGAAAAAGCTCGGAATCAAAGATGGATTCCGCGTCTGCGTGCTCAAGGTGCCGTCCGATGTACAGGCGGAGCTGAAGTCAACGCTTTCCGCGTGCGACGTGGTCCGCGACGGTGAGGCTCCGCTCGATGTCGCGATCTTTTTCACGACTTCGAAGGCCGACCTGGCGAGGGAATTCAAGCGGATTGCGAAGCTTCTCGCCCCCGCCGGAATGCTATGGATCAGTTGGCCCAAGAAGAGTTCCGGTGTTCCGACCGACCTGAACGAAAACCTCATCCGAGAAATCGGCATCGCCTCTGGCCTTGTCGACGTGAAAGTCTGCGCCGTCACGGAAGTGTGGTCGGGATTGAAATTTGTGCGTCGGCTGAAAGATCGCTGAGAACAGCAAAATGGCGCTGTCATCGTGAGGCGTCTTTGCGCCGAAGGACCCTTGCAGCGAGCCCGCGGTGCTCAATGGGAGCGGGTTGCATAGATCCTTCGCTGCGCTCAAGATGGCAAGCGGACTAGAGAATCGGTCGCTGATAATCGGACGACAGGTGGGAAGAGAGGAACATGGTTCGAGTCGGTCTCATCGGATTCGGTCTCGCTGGTCAGGCATTTCACGCTCCCGTCATTCGGGGTGTGCAAGGGATGGAGTTGGCCTGCATTCTGGAGCGCCATGGTTCTAAATCGAAGGAACGGTATGCTGAGGTCCGCGTCGCGCGCACGCTCGACGAGATGCTCTCTGAAAAGACAATCAGCCTGGTCGTGGTTGCCACTCCCAACGATTCGCACTTCTCCTACGCGAAAACCTGTCTCGAGGCGGGACGGCACGTTGTGGTCGACAAGCCCTTCACACCAACCCTGGCGGAAGCGGAGGAACTGGTGCGTCTGGCCGCTGATCGAGGACGGCTGATCAGTGTCTATCAGGACCGGCGCTGGGATGGCTCTTTTCTGACCGTAAAGAAACTCGTCGCCTCCGGCGCGCTGGGCTCGGTTGCCGAATACGAAGCGCGCTTCGACCGCTTCCGCCTCGAGGCCAAGCCCGGCGCCTGGCGCGAGAAGGCTGATCATCCGGCCGCCGGCGTTCTCTGGGATCTCGGTCCCCATTTGATCGACGGTGCGTTGGTCCTGTTCGGCGTGCCGGACGTGGTTTGTGCATCGGCGTTCTGCCAGCGCCCCAGTTCGACGATCGACGATGCCTTTGACGTGACCATGGAGTATGCAAGGACGCGGGCAACGCTGCGCGCCCGCATCATCGCCTACGCTCCGGGTCCGCATCTGCTGGCTCACGGCACAGAAGGCTCATTCGTGAAATATGGGATGGATCCCCAAGAGGACATCCTGCGGAGCGATCGCTGTCCCGATGGGCTCGATTGGGGCGCAGACTGGGGACTCGAACCCGAAGCGCGCTGGGGCACTCTCACGCGCGTCGGCGAGAAGGCCAGAAAAATCCAGACCGAGCGCGGCGACTATCGCGGCTACTACGCCAACGTTCGGGATGCGATCGAGGGCAAGGCCGAACTCGATGTGACTCCCGAACAGGCCCTCCGTACGATGCGCGGGATTTTGCTCGCCCGTAAGAGCAGCCGCGAAGGGCGCAAGGTGCGCTGGGCCGAAGCCGTGGAATAGGCCTTTCCGGTGCGAGGTATTACCGTGCTAATCGTGGGAGAGTTTCCGTTTCAATTTTGCACGCGGTTTGCTCCTTTCTGTCGTGATCTCGAGCCGAGCCGGTTTTCAGGCGGAGAGAGGGATCTCCGTGGGCACAAAGCGGTTGCGGGAGATCTCTCGTCCCGCTGCTAAAGACGCGGGACTTCGAGGTGACGCCGGTTCATGTGAGATTTGAGGCTGAGGCGCTGCCCTTCCGGCTTACCCCTTGACATGCCTATCCAGACCCCGGTAAGATTAGAGAAACCGACCGACCGGTCGGTATTAGGTTCCGCTGTCATTCTCAGATCCTGATTCTAGTGGTGCAATGAGAGGAGCACGCAGGTGGCTACTATTTTTTATGAACGCGATGCCAAGCCCGAGGCGCTGAGGGGTAAAACGATTGCCATCCTGGGCTATGGCAGCCAGGGACACGCGCAAGCCCAGAATCTTCGCGACAGTGGATACAAGGTCATTGTCGGACTCGACCCAAGCCGGCAGAGCGCGAAGCAAGCCCAAGCCGACGGCATGGTGGTAGCGCCGCCCGATGAAGCCGCCAAGCGCGCCGACTGGATTCACGTTCTCACTCCCGACGAGACCCAAGCCCAGGTTTACGACCAATTCATCAAGCCTTACCTGCATCCGGGCAAGATTCTCGGTTTCTCGCACGGCTTCAGCATTCATTTCAAGACCATCGTCCCTCCCAATGATGTTGACGTCGTGATGATCGCTCCCAAAAGCCCGGGTCATCTTCTGCGGCGTGTCTACAGCGAAGGGCGAGGTGTGCCATCCCTCATTGCCATTCAACAGGACGCCACGGGCCGCGCTCACGAGTATGCCCTTGCTTACGCGCATGGCATTGGTTCGACGCGCGCCGGCGTTCTGCAGACCACCTTCCGCGAGGAAACCGAGAGTGATTTGTTCGGGGAACAGGCCGTTCTGTGCGGAGGTTTGACCTCTCTGATCAAAAAGGGATTTGAAACGCTGGTCGAGGCCGGCTACGCGCCCGAGATAGCCTACTTCGAGTGCCTGCACGAGATGAAGCTCATCGTGGACTTGATCTACGAAGGCGGCCTTGGACGCATGCGCTACTCGATCTCGAATACCGCCGAGTACGGCGATTTGACTCGCGGCGAACAGGTCGTGGGCGATGCCACGCGTCAGGCCATGAAGAAGACGCTGGCCGACATTCAGAGCGGGGCGTTTGCTCGCGAGTGGATCAAGGAAAACAAGGATGGCGGTTACAACTTTGCCGCTATGCGGGAAAGAGAACAGAAGCACCCGATCGAAATTGTAGGTGCACAATTGCGCAGCATGATGAGCTGGCTGCCCAAAGAAGGCAAGAAGCCGGCCGAAGCTCCCGAGGAGCCCACAAAACAGGTGGTCAATGCTTAGAGGAGCCGAAATCGTATTGCGGTGTCTGCGCGCGGAAGGAGTCGAACTCATGTTCGGCTATCCCGGTGGCGCGATCATGCCGTTATACGACGCACTCGATGGCAGCGGCATACGGCACGTGCTGACGAGGCACGAGCAGGGAGCCGTTTTCGCCGCGGAAGGCTATGCGCGCGTCACGGGCGAAGTCGGGGTTGCTCTTGCGACCAGCGGCCCGGGAGCGACAAATCTTGTTACCGGGATCGCCGATGCGAAGATGGATTCCGTTCCCCTCGTCTGCATCACCGGACAGGTGCGCAGCGCGCTCATCGGCACGGACGCGTTTCAGGAAACCGACGTCTTCGGCGTGACTCTCTCACTGACCAAATGGAGCCGGTTGGTCCGCACGCTCGACGAAATCCCCGAAGTCATTGCCGAGGGATTTCACTGGGCCCGCAACGGGCGTCCTGGCCCGGTCGTGATCGACATTCCGACCGACATGCTGAAGGCCAAGAAAGAATTCTCCGGTCCGGTGAAGTTCACGCCGCATGCTCGCCCAGCAGAGGCGAAAGCCGAAGGCGGCTTTACTGACACGATAGTTGCGATGCTGCAGCAGTCGTCCAAGCCGGTGGCACTGGTAGGGGCGGGCGCAAAGTTATCGGGCGCGATTCCTGAGTTGCGGCGGCTGCTCGATCATCTCAACATTCCGACTTTCGCCACGGTTCACGGGCTGGGCGCCGTTCCTTCCGAGACTCCGTACTACCTTGGGATGGTCGGCATGCACGGCACCCGCGCGGCCAACACGGCGCTGAATGAAACTGATCTATTGCTCGTCTTTGGCGCGCGTCTGGATGATCGTGTAACCGGCGAGCCAACGCGCTTTGCGCCGCACGCCAAAATTGTTCATTTTGAAATCGATCCTGGACAGCTCGACCGGGTTCGGCCCTGCAATCTACCGGTGATTGGAAACCTGGCGGAGACGATTCCGGCGTTTCACGCCGAGTTGCGCCGACATTCCCTGCCAGACTTTGCCACGTGGCGCGGCGTTGCCTGCGGACCGGAACGTGCTGAGCTCGATCCGCGCGGTCTGGCACAGCCGACCATCCGATTCCTGGACGAACTTTTCAGCCGCTTGCCTGCCGACAGCGTTGTTTTAGCCGATGTCGGGCAGCATCAGATGTGGGCCGCGCAGCGTTACCGGTCGTCGTTGCCGCGCGGATTCATCACCTCTGGCGGGCTTGGAGCCATGGGCTTCGCCCTGCCCGCCGCCATCGGAGTGCAACTCGCCAAGCCCGATACGTGCGTGCTTTGCGTATCGGGAGACGGCGGTTTTCAGATGAACATCCAGGAACTGGCTACGGTTCATCGTCTGGGCCTACCCATCAAGATGGTCATCGTTGATAACAAGTACCTCGGCATGGTGCGGCAGTGGCAGCAGCTCTTTTACGAGCGCAATTACGCGGAAACCGATCTCAGCGATAACCCCGATTTCGTGGAAATCGCCAAAGCCTACAAGATTCCCGCGCGGCGCCTCAATGAAGAAGCCATGCGGGAATATCCCGTGGCGGAATATACCGCCGACTTGATCGACGGCTTTTTGCGGTCGCGTGGACCGGAGTTGCTGGTGTTCGATTGTCATCCTGAGGCCAACGTGTATCCGATGGTTCCGGCGGGAGCCGCACTTTCCGAGATGCTGCTGGAGGAAGAACCGGAGACAGCGCAGTAAAAGAAAATCCCCACTTCTCGCGCCAACAGCGCGCGAACAATGGGGCACCCAGAAGCCTAGGGAGAAAACATGCAAGCTTTTCAAATCCGTTATCGCAACACCCAGGGAACGCTGATGCGCATTCTGAATGCAGCCTCTCGGCGCGGTTTGGATATTCCCTCGGTGCATGCGGAGAGTGCCGAGCACGATCACCAGGTCACGCTCGTGCTCGACGTCAATGCCAAGCAGGTGGGCCAGCTTTACCGCGAGTGGTATGCAATCGCGGACGTGATCCATGTCTCGTCGGCCCCGGCGCACACCGTAACGTGGACGTCGCCGCATCCACCGGCAACGGTGCAACTGGAGGAGTCGCGGGCTGCGGCCCGCGCATAAATTTTGATCGGGATTAGCTGGGCAAGCATGACGATCTCCTGGGCAGCGTCATGCAACTTGGGGAACCTGCTTGACCGCGGGTTCCCCGTTTTTTGTATTGCCAAGTTTCAAAGTGCAAAGTTGCAAAGACCGGTCAGCGGTGTTGAAGGCCTTGAAACATTGAAACCTTGCAACTTTGAAACCTCTTTCGTCTGTCCTGTAATCTTCCATCGGGTCTCTGACTATGGATCTCAAACATCTTAGCCGCGGAATTACCGAAGGGCGCGACCGTGCCGGAGCGCGCTCCATGTTCAAGGCTGTTGGATTTACTGACGCCGATCTGAGCCGCCCTCTCATCGGTGTTGCGAACACCTGGATCGAAACCATGCCGTGCAATTTTCACCTTCGGCGCTTGTCCGCGAAGGCGAAGGAAGGGATTCGCGATGCGGGTGGAACGCCAATGGAGTTCAACACCATTGCGATCTCCGATGGCGAAACCATGGGGACTGAGGGCATGCGGGCGTCGCTGGTGAGCCGCGAGTTGATTGCGGACTCGATTGAGCTCGTCTGTCGCGGGCAGATGTTTGATGCGGTGGTTTGCATTGTAGGGTGCGACAAGACGATTCCTGGGGCTGCTATGGCGCTGGCGAGATTGAATCTTCCCGGACTCGTGCTTTATGGCGGGACAATCGCGCCAGGAAGTTATCGCGGCAAGGACGTGACGATTCAGGACGTATACGAAGCGATCGGCGCCAACGTTGCCGGCAAGATCAGCGACGCCGAGTTGAAGGAACTGGAGAATGTCGCTTGTCCGGCTGCGGGAGCGTGTGGCGGGCAATACACCGCGAATACCATGTCCACCGTGATGGAGATGATTGGCTTGTCGCCCATGGGCTTCAACAGCGTGCCGGCGATGGACCCGCAAAAGGATGAAGTTTCTTTCGACTGCGGCAAGATCGTGATGAATGTACTCAAAACGGGTCTTCGTCCACGCGACATTCTGACGCGAGAAGCCTTCGAAAATGCGATCGCGTCGGTCGCCGCGAGCGGAGGCTCGACCAATTCGGTTCTGCATCTGCTGGCGATCGCGCGCGAAGCAGGCGTCAATCTTGAGATCGATGATTTTCAGAGGGTGAGCGAGCGGACTCCGCTGCTGGCCGATCTCAAGCCGTCCGGCCGATTCGTGGCGGCCGACATGCATCGCGCCGGGGGCATCGGATTGCTGGCGAAGCGGCTGCTGCAAGGGAAATACCTGCATGCTTCGGAGAAAACAGTTTCCGGTTTAGCCATCGGAGCCGAGGCGGAGCAAGCGAAAGAAACTCCAGGACAGGAAGTGATTGCCCCGCTCGACAAGCCACTCAAAGCGACCGGCGGACTCGTCATCCTCAAAGGCAATCTTGCGCCCGAGGGCTGCGTGGCGAAGATCAGCGGCCATGAGCGGCTGGAACATCGCGGGCCCGCACGCGTCTTCGATTCGGAAAAAGATGCGATGGCCGCGGTGACGGGCAAGAAGATCAAGGCGGGCGACGTGGTCGTGATTCGTAACGAGGGACCGAAGGGTGGTCCGGGAATGCCCGAGATGTTGAGCGTAACCGCAGCAATCGTTGGCGAAGGGCTGGGCGAGACGGTGGCGCTGTTGACCGATGGACGCTTCAGCGGCGCGACCCACGGGCTCATGGCGGGACATGTCTCACCGGAGGCGGCACTCGGCGGGCCCATCGCTGCGGTGCGCGATGGAGATATGATTCGCTTCGATGTCCGCAAGCGGCTGCTCGAAGTTGAAGTCAGCAACGACGTATTGAAGCAGCGCATGGCGCAATGGAAGCCGCCGCAGCCGCGCTATCCAACCGGTGTGTTTGCCAAGTACGGGGCGCTGGTTTCGTCGGCATCGCAGGGTGCGATCACGCGGCCGAGGTAAAGCCGCGCATTTCTTGGAGAAATACCAAGAGGTAGAATTTTATGGTGGGGCAACAAACTTTATTTCAAAAAATCTGGGACCGGCACCTCGTCGCCCAGCCGGCAGGTCGATCACCGATTATTTACATCGATCTGCATCTGGTGCATGAGGTAACGTCGCCGCAAGCGTTCGATGGATTGCGCGCCGCTGGGCGCAAAGTGCGGAGGCCCACGCGTACGGTAGCCACAGTCGATCACAATGTTCCGACCGAACCTCGGGGAACGCCAATCACCGATCTCATCGCCGCGCGGCAGATTGCGGCGCTGCAGCAGAACTGCAAGGAATTCGGGATCCAGCTCTTCGACATGGATTCTCCGGAACAGGGAATTGTGCACGTGATAGGTCCCGAGCTGGGGCTGACGCAACCCGGAATGACGATCGTATGCGGCGACAGCCACACCAGCACGCATGGGGCTTTCGGGGCATTGGCTTTCGGAATTGGGACTTCGGAAGTGGAGCACGTTCTGGCCACGCAGTGCCTGGCGCAGCAAAAACCAAAGACGATGAAAATCGATGTGCGCGGACGGTTGGCCGACGGCGTGACGGCGAAAGACCTGGCGCTCGGCATCATCGGCCAGATCGGAACGGATGGCGCAACCGGACACGTGATCGAATATGCCGGCCCGGCGGTGCGCGCGCTCTCGATGGAAGGGCGCATGACGCTCTGCAATATGAGTATTGAAGCGGGCGCGCGCGCAGGAATGGTTGCTCCGGACGAGACGACGATTTCTTACCTAAAGGGAAAAAAATTCGCGCCCACTGGAAAGGCCTGGGAACAAGCTGTGGCTTACTGGCGAAGCCTGCCTTCCGACGGCGGCGCACAATTCGACAAAGTGGTCGAAATCGATGCTGCGCAGTTGTGCCCGTTTGTGACCTGGGGAACGAATCCGGGAATGGTCGCTCCTGTGACAGGCCGCGTGCCTGGGATGAATGGCCTGAAAGAAGCGGAACGTCGCGCCACCGAGCTTGCCCTGCAGTACATGGGACTTGAGCCGGGAAGAAAGATCGAAGACATAAACATCGATCGCGTATTTATCGGATCCTGCACGAACTCGCGCATCGAAGATCTGCGGGCCGCGGCCCGGGTTGCGAAGGGACACCACGTCAGCACCAAAGTGCGGGCGATGGTGGTTCCGGGATCGCAGGCGGTGAAGCGCGCGGCCGAGCAGGAGGGGCTGCATCGCATTTTTCAGGATGCCGGGTTTGAATGGCGTGAGTCGGGATGCTCGATGTGTCTGGGCATGAATCCCGACATTTTGCAGCCGGGCGAGCGTTGCGCCTCTACCAGCAACCGCAATTTTGAAGGTCGTCAGGGACGTGGAGGGCGCACCCACCTCGTCAGCCCGATGATGGCGGCCGCAGCGGCAATCGCGGGGCATTTCACCGATATTCGAAACTGGAAGTTTGAGTAGGCAGCAATGTTTCATCATTTTGATGTGGTTACTCTCAAGAAGCCTTTACCCGGAGTTGATGTACCGCTAGGCACGACGGGCACGATCGTCCGCGTCTTTGATTGGACAGACCCTCCGTCTTATCACATTAATTTTGACCATCCTAACCAGAGAGAATGGGCATTCTTGTCAGAGGAGACGATAGCTTGGAACTTAAGATTTCCTTGTGGCAGCAGCTGAAAGGTCACAAATGAAGCCGTTTACCGTGCATCGCGGGCGCGTAGCGCCCCTTGATCGAGTCAACGTCGATACCGACCAGATCATCCCAAAACAATTTCTCAAAAGAATTGAGAAAACGGGATTCGGGCAATTTCTTTTCAACGACTGGCGCTTTTCCAACGAAGGGAAGAAGAACCCCGAATTTGTATTGAACGAACCTCGCTACGAAGGCGCGACTTTGCTCGTCGCCGGAAAAAACTTTGGCTGCGGTTCATCGCGCGAACACGCGGTGTGGGCTCTCGCCGATTTCGGATTTCGGGCGGTGATTTCCTCTTCATTCGCCGACATATTTTCCAACAACAGCACAAAAAATGGTTTTCTAACCGTGGTTCTTCGCGAGGAAGAAGTCGCTATTCTGATGAAGCGCGCTTTCGAGATTGACGATTACCAGATCACTGTCGATCTGGAGAAGTGCGAGGTCCGTGACGATCAGGGGTTTCGGGCAAATTTCGCCATCGATAGTTTTGTTCGACATTGCCTGCTCAATGGACTCGACGATATCGGTCTCACGCTCCAACACGCGGCGGAGATCGACGAATTTGAGAGACTTCATCCCATGCCGTTCGCTTCGCAGGCATAAAAACGACAGCAGATGAATGAACAGTCCAGTCAGGTAAAGAATTGTAAAAACCCTTGGCTCCTCTTGACCTTCCCCGGACCGCGGTTGATCCTGTTTTAGGCAGATTTTCTACTCTCTGAAAGGCCATTTCCCCGGACGCTAAGATTGAGGTTACCTTGGCGCTGGAAATCAGCCTCTTCTGCGGGCCAAACTTTTCGAAACGAGCCTACAATAGTTACGTCTAATACTTTGGCTATCCAGCCCTGAGCGTTCAAACTGACCTCTCGTGTTATGACTGATCAATCTGTTGTTGAAAAGAATCTGCCTGTAAAGACCCGTGCCGCGGCACGGGCGGTAATAAGCCTGACGATCGCAGCTATCGCCCTGCTGGCGCAAGGCTGCAGCGGCGGTGATTCGAAGCCGCAAAAAGCGAACGCCGCGTCCGAACGTGTCGTGTCGGTCGCGGTCGCACAGGTTCAACGTCAAGACGTGCCCGTTTATCTGGCGGGACTGGGAGCGGTGACCGCGTTTTATACCGCCAACATCAAAAGCCGCGTTGACGGGCAAATCATGAAGGTGAATTTTCAGGAGGGTCAGATCGTACATGAGGGCGATCTGCTGATTGAAATTGATGCCCGGCCTTACCAGGTGCAACTCGAACAGATGGAGGCGCAACTTTTTAAGGACCAGGCGTCGTTGCGGGACGCGCGGCTGAACTATGACCGCTATGTGGCGCTCATCCCTTCGGGCAGCATTGCACAGCAGCAGGTGGACACGCAGAAGTCGATGGTCGACCAGCTCGATGGCCAGGTACGAACAGATCAGGCGCAGATCGACAACGCCAAGCTGCAGATCATCTATTGCCACATCACGGCGCCCTTCACGGGCCGCGTAGGATTGCGGCAGGTGGATCCGGGAAATATTGTTCATGCCGCCGACACCAATCCCATGCTGATCCTGACGCAGTTGCAGCCGATTGCAGTCATCTTCACTCTTCCTGAGGAACAACTTCCGATCGTCGCCCGGCGAATGAAAGAAGGGACTCTGGAAGTGGATGCCTTCAGCCGCGACGATCAGACCAGGCTGGGCACGGGCAAGCTGCAGACAATCGATAACCAGATTGATCCCACGACCGGCACAGCCAAGCTGAAAGCGGTATTCGATAACAAAGACAATGAGTTGTGGCCCAACCAGTTCGTGAACGCAAAGCTGCTGCTGGAGACCCGAAAAAACAGCACGGTCGTGCCGACGGCAGCGATCTTGCGCGGCCCCCAGGGCACTTTCGTTTACGCCGTCAATTCGGATAAGACCGTGGAGGATCGTTTGGTAACGGTCTCTCTCACACAGGGAGATACGACGATCGTCACCAGTGGCTTGAACGCAGGCGATACGGTCGTCACCGATGGTCAGGATAAATTGCAGCGCGGATACCCGATCCAGTTCCGCGACAATCCTCCTTCGAATGTGACCGGCGCTGCCGGTGTCACCAGCGGCCTGCGCGCGCCGGCTGCACCAGACCACAGCTCCGATACGGCGATCTCAGGCGGCAATTCTGTCCCGAAAAGTTCGACGCGTCCCGATTCTTCCCATTCACGTTCGGCAACGCCCGGTTCATGAGTCCCTCAAGGCTGTTTATTCTTCGACCGGTCGCGACCACGCTGCTCATGTTCGGCGTAGTGCTCGTCGGCTGGGTTGCGTTCACCCAACTGCCGGTCTCGGCTCTTCCGGAAGTCGATTATCCGACGATTCAAGTGACAACCTTCTATCCGGGCGCGGATCCGGATGTGATGGCTTCGTCAGTTACTTCACCACTGGAGCGGCAGTTTGGGCAGGTTCCCGGCCTGACCCAGATGACTTCGACGAGTTCGTTCGGGAGTTCGGTCATCACGCTTCAGTTCGGCCTCGATCAGAACATTGATGTCGAAGAGCAGCAGGTGCAGGCGGCCATTAATTCGGCAGCGACATACCTGCCGTCGGATCTCCCGAATCCTCCGATTTACAACAAGGTGAATCCGGCGGACGCGCCGATTCTTACGTTGTCGCTGAGTTCCGATTCTCTGCCGTTATCCAAGGTAGAAGATCTGGCCGACACGTCTCTGGCGCAGAAAATCTCCCAATTGCCGGGCGTAGGGCTGGTTTCGATCAGCGGCGGCCAGAAGCCAGCCGTTCGCGTTCAGGCGAATCCCACAGCGCTGGCTGGATATGGGCTGAGTTTGGAGGATGTCCGGGCGGCGCTGGTTCAGGCAAACGTTGACCAGGCGAAGGGCGTCATCGATGGAGTGAGGCAGTCGTACACGCTGGGCGATAACGATCAGTTATTCACCAGTGAAGATTACAAACCGATCGTGGTTGCTTATCACAACGGTGCACCAATCCGTCTGAGCGATGTCGCCAATGTCATCGACAGCACCGAGAATAACCGCCTGGCCGCGTGGATGAATCTGACTCCGGCCGTGATCGTCAACATCCAGCGCCAGCCGGGCGCGAACATCATCTCCGTCGTGGACAGGATCAAGAAGCTGTTGCCGCAGTTGCAGGCATCGCTTCCGACGGCGGTCAAAGTAGAAATTCTCACAGATCGCACACTTACGATTCGAGCCTCGGTGAAAGATGTTGAATTCGAATTGATGCTCGCGATCGGGCTCGTGGTCATGGTGGTCTTTCTGTTCCTGCGCAATCTTCCTGCAACCGTCATTCCAAGCGTCGCCGTGCCGCTTTCACTGATCGGGACGTTCGGCGTGATGTATCTGCTCGGTTACAGCCTTAACAATCTCACGCTCATGGCGCTGACGATCTCCACGGGATTCGTGGTCGATGACGCAATCGTCATGATTGAAAACATCGACCGATTCCTGGAAGCTGGAGATTCGCCGCTGGAAGCCGCATTGAAGGGATCGGGGCAGATCGGCTTCACGATTGTGTCATTGACGGTATCCCTGATTGCCGTACTGATTCCCTTGTTGTTCATGGGAGATATCGTGGGCCGGCTTTTCCGCGAATTCGCCGTCACGCTGGCGGTAACGATTCTGGTCTCGGCCGGAGTCTCGCTCTCGCTGACACCCATGATGTGTGCCAAGCTCTTGCGACATCGCGGAGAGGGCAATCAGGGTCGCTTTTACCAAATCACTGAGGACTTTTACAACCGCGTCATCGCCTTTTACGGCCGCACCGTGAAGTGGGTTTTGAAACATCAGACGGCGACGCTGCTGGTGACTTTTTCAACCCTGGTCCTCACACTCGCGCTGTACGTCATCGTGCCCAAAGGATTTTTCCCGGTGCAGGATACCGGGGTGATTCTGGGTGTTTCACAGGCGCCGGACTCGGTTTCATTCGAGGCCATGTCGCAGAGGCAGCAGGAACTCGCCAAGATCATTCTGCAAGATAAAGATGTGGAAAGTCTGTCGTCGTTTATCGGAGTGGACGGGATAAATACAACCCCGAACTCCGGACGTATTCAGATCAATCTGAAGCCGCGCGATGAACGCTCCGATGACGCTTCGGCCATCATCCGGCGGCTGCAGCCGCAACTGGCAGCGGTTGAGGGGATCACTCTTTACATGCAGCCGGTTCAGGATCTGACGGTGGAAGACCGGGTGAGCCGTACACAGTTTCAGTACTCGATTGAAGACGTCGACGCGCAGGAACTTGCGCAATGGACGCCCAAGCTGGTGGCCAAGCTGCAGACTCTGCCGGAATTGCGCGACGTAGCGACCGACCAACTGAACAATGGCCTGAGGACGAGCATCGCGATCGACCGCGACACCGCATCAAGGTTGGGAATCTTTCCGCAGGCCATCGATAACACGCTCTATGACGCATTTGGACAGCGGCAAGTATCCACGATTTTTACCCAGCTGAACCAGTATCACGTGGTGCTGGAAGTTCTTCCGAATTTCGCGCATACACCGGACTCTTTGAAAGACATTTACATCCGGCCAAGCGTCACGTCGGCGAACACGGGCGCTCCCTCCGCCAACGGAGCCAGCATAGCGACGAGTGGCGCTCCGGTCCCCATCTCTACGTTTACGCAAATGAAGTCCACCAGCACATCGCTGGCGGTCAATCATCAGGGGCAATTTCCTGTGGTCACGTTGTCGTTCAACCTTGCCCCCGGGGGCTCGCTCGGCAACGCCACCAGGGCGATTCAGCAGGCGGAAAAAGACATTCAACTGCCACCCAGCATTCACCCGGCATTCCAAGGCACGGCGGCCGCTTTTCAAAACTCCCTGGCGTCGGAACCGTATCTGATTCTGGCTGCCGTGATTACCGTCTACATCGTGCTCGGCGTCTTGTATGAAAGCTACATTCACCCCGTAACGATTCTTTCCACCTTGCCCTCGGCGGGCGTGGGGGCGATTCTGGCGCTGATGATCACGGGAAATGATCTTACGGTGGTCGCGCTGATCGGCATCATTCTTCTGATCGGCATCGTAAAGAAGAACGCCATCATGATGATCGACTTTGCGCTCGAGGCGGAGCGTGTGGAGCACAAGCCTCCGGAGGAAGCCATCTATCAGGCGTGTTTGCTGCGTTTCCGTCCGATCATGATGACGACCATGGCGGCACTGCTGGGCGGATTGCCGCTGGCCCTGGGATCAGGCACCGGCGCGGAGCTTCGTCGTCCGCTGGGAATCACAATCGTTGGCGGATTGCTGCTCAGCCAGTTGCTTACCTTGTATACGACACCAGTTGTATATCTCTGGTTCGACAGGCTGTCGCACCGGTTTGCCCGCTATCGGATCGGAAATGCGATTCCGCAAGAGCCTATGTCGGCGGATTGAGTTTCATCGAAGATGAGCATTTCGGCTCCATTTATCCGGCGTCCGGTTGGAACTTCGCTGCTGGCGGCGGCGTTGCTGCTTTCCGGAATTCTAGCCTTCAAGTTCCTTCCGGTTGCTTCGCTGCCGCAAGTCGACTTTCCCGTCATCAGCGTGGGAGCGAGCCTTCCCGGAGCCGACCCGCAGACCATGGCGTCGGCGGTCGCGACGCCGCTGGAACGCCAGTTTGGACGCATTGCGGCCGTCAATCAGCTGACTTCCTCCAGCCAGTTGGGATCGAGCAGCATCACCATGCAATTCGATCTGAATCGTAATATTGATGCCGCCGCCCGCGACGTGCAGGCCGCGATCAACGCGGCGCGCGGCCAGCTTCCGCAGAATCTACCAAGCAATCCGACTTATCGGAAGGTAAATCCGGCGGATTCACCCATCCTGATTCTGGCTTTGTCCTCGGACACCGTTCCGGTTCCGCAGATGTACGATGTCGCGGATTCTGTTCTTTCGCAAAAGCTTGCACAAGTCGATGGCGTCGGGCAGGTTTTCGTCTGGGGATCGGCGCAGCCCGCGGTTCGAGTGGAAGTGAATCCCACTCTGTTGAATAAACTTGGCATCGGTCTCGACACGGTTCGCAATGCCTTGAACGCCGTGAATGCCAATGGGCCCAAAGGTTCGGTGTCAGCCCGCACCACAACTGATGCATTCGCCGATAACGACCAGCTTTTCAAGGCCAGCGAATACCGGCCGTTGATCGTCGCCTACAACAATGGCGGCGCAGTGCGGGTTGCCGACGTGGGCGACGTTCTCGATTCGGTTGCCGATGTGCGCAACATCGGGCTTGCCAATGGAAAACCGGGCATCCTGATCCCGATTTTCCGCCAGCCCACAGCCAATGTCATTGACACCGCGAATCGAGTGCGTGCGATTCTGCCCTACCTGCAGTCCTCCATCTCTCCGGCCATCAGCTTGACCGTAGCCGTTGATCGTACGGTCACGGTTCGCGCATCAGTAAAGGACATCGAGAAAACCCTGCTGATTTGTATTTTTCTGGTCATCATGGTCGTATTCGTGTTCCTGCGGACCGTGCGGGCCACGATCATTCCCAGTATTGCGGTTCCCATGTCGCTGGTCGGGACTTTCGGGGCCATGTATCTGCTCGGGTACAGTCTCGACAACCTGTCGCTGATGGCGCTGGCGATTTCAACTGGCTTCGTCGTCGACGATGCCATCGTGGTGCTGGAGAACATCACCCGTTATGTTGAGCACGGCATGGACGCGGTCAAAGCGACCTTCAAGGGCGCAGCGGAAATCGGATTCACCGTCGTTTCCATGAGCGTCTCGCTGGTCGCGGTCTTTATTCCGTTGCTCATGATGGGCGGTATAGTCGGCCGGCTTTTCCGCGAGTTCGCGGTCACGCTGAGCGTGGCCATCGGCGTCTCACTCATGGTTTCGCTCACCGTGACCCCGACCATGTGCGCCAAGTTCCTGCGAACCGGCGAGAAGGAAAGGAAACACAACCTGTTCTACCGGATCAGCGAGCGATTCTTCGACGGCATGCTCTCGGTCTATACGCATTCGCTGCGCTGGGTTCTCGGGCATCAGCCGCTCACTCTGACGGTAACCGTGCTGGTAGCGGTTTTCAGCGTTTTCCTGTACATCAAAGTCCCCAAGGGATTTTTCCCGCAACAGGACACCGGACGAATCATGGGCGCGGTGATGGCGGCGCAGGATACCTCGTTCCAGTCGATGAGCAACAAGATGCACGAGTATGTGAATATCGTGATGAAGGACCCGGCGGTGGATACAGTCGTCGGTTTCGCGGGTGGCGGCTCGCCTTTGAATCAGGGACGATTCTTCATGATGTTGAAACCGCTGGAGCAGCGCGGTTCCTGCGAGAAGCACCATTTCTGGGAGACCTGCCACTATGTTACCGCCGACGATGTAATCAATCGTCTTCGAGACAATCTTGCGGTTGTGCCTGGCGCAACGCTCATCATGCAATCGATTCAGGACTTGACCATCGGCGGCCGCTGGGGCAACGCCCAGTATCAATACACCCTGCAGAGCACAAGTCTTGACGAACTGAACCGCTGGGGTCCGCGGATGCTGGAAAAACTCAAGGCGCTTCCTGAACTTCGCGACCAGAACTCCGACCAGCAGGATAAAGGCTTGCAGGCGATGCTGGTGGTCGATCGCGATACTGCCAGCCGCATGGGGATCACCGCGGCGACTCTGGACAATGCACTTTACGATGCCTTCGGACAGCGGCAGGTTTCGACCATGTACCGGCCTCTGAATCAGTATCACGTGGTCATGGAGGTCGCGCCGCAATTCCAGCAGACGCCGCAGGCGCTTGAAAATATCTACTTACGCTCGACCGCGGGAACACCGGTACCGCTTGCCGCCTTCACGCACTACGAACCCTCCAACACACCACTGGCCGTGAATCATCAGGGACAGATTCCATCGGTCACAATCTCGTTCAATCTCGCGCCGGGGGTTTCGCTCGGACAGGCGACCCAGGCAATCGAAAATGTGCAACACTCGATCGGACTGCCGCCGACGGTTCAAGCCAGCTTTCAGGGCACGGCTGCGGCCTTTCGGGATTCAGTCTCGAGCGAACCCCTGCTCATCTTCACGGCTCTGGTCGCGGTTTACATCGTGCTGGGAATGCTTTACGAGAGCTTCGTCCATCCCATCACAATTCTGTCAACGCTTCCCTCGGCCGGCGTGGGCGCCCTGCTGGCGCTGCTTCTCACCCACAACGAACTGAATGTGATTGGAACGATCGGAATCATTCTGCTCATCGGCCTGGTCAAGAAAAACGCGATCATGATGATCGACGTGGCTCTGGATGTGGAACGAAACCAGGGGAAGAAGCCTGCGGAGGCGATCTACGAGGCCTGCATTCTCCGTTTTCGTCCAATCATGATGACCACCATGGCGGCCCTGCTGGGGGGGCTTCCGCTGGCGTTGGGCACCGGCACGGGATCGGAACTACATAGGCCTCTCGGCATCACCATTGTTGGCGGATTGATTGTGAGTCAGGCTTTGACCCTGTTCACGACGCCCGTGGTCTACGTATATCTTGACCGGCTGCGGCTGGCGCTGCGGGGCGGCGAGGATGAGCCGCTCCCAGAGACTGGACCGGCTCCGGTGAGCATCTGACTTTCGCCATACCGGCAAGTCGACTACACTGATAGATTCGTGCAACCTGGCTGGAGAAATCCTGCATCGCAGAAATTTGTGTTGTCCCGAGCCGGATTCGAAGACGTTGTTTCAATCTTCCGGCGCATCCAACGGCGAAGCGGATGCGGTAAACCGGCCCGTCGCTTATGATATTAGCCACGGATAAAGCTTAGAAAAGGGACCGCCCTGTTCAGCCCGGGCAGACGAGACATTTTCCGACATTCGTTATCAATATTTTTCAGGAGTCAGGAATGCTAAAGAAGGCAGGGACTCTTTTGCTGATCTCTGTGAGCTTGGCCACATGGGTCAGTTGCGCCAAAACCAGCAGCCATTATCTGTATGCCGCGATTCCCACCGCGAACGAGATTTTCGTATATCGCGAAGACCCCAACTCAGGCATTCTTACGCAGTTGGCGCTCAGTCCAATCGCTGCCGGTCTGGGCGTGCAGTCGTTGGCGGTGCATCCTTCGAACCAATATCTGTACGCCGCCAACTCGACCGAAGGCGATGTTTCCCTGTTTACGATTTCGAGCGACGGCGCGCTGGTTGAAGTACTTCCCCGCGCCCTTGTGGGTACTGCGCCGACGGTGCTGGCGATCGACACGGCCGGCGCGTATCTTTACGTCGCCAATTCCGGATCGAATGATCTTTCTGTCTTTTCTATCAGCTCCAGCAGCTCCAGCCCCGGAACACTAACTCCGGTGGCCGGATCGCCAGTGCCGCTCGGAATCTCGCCCATCAACCTGAAATTGGCGCCCGGAGGTCTGCTCTACGTGACCGGACAAGGTTCCCTGGGCGGAGTGATTGAAGCTTTCACCGTTGCCAACGGGCAGCTCACACAGGTTCCCGGTTCACCCTTTCAGACCGGAAATAATCCATATGGTCTGGCGATCGCGATCACTTCCAACCAAAACTATCTCTATACGTCCAATTCCCTCGACAACTCCATCTCGGAGTTCTCCATTGCCACCGGCGGTGCTTTAACTGAGCTGGCCGGGTCGCCGATTGGCGAAATCTACACGAATCCGCTTTCGCTGATCGCATCGACTTCGGGAAATTACGTCGCCGTGGCAAACGAAGGATCGAGCAATGTCGCGGTGTATGCGATCGCCAGCAACGGTTCCTTGAGCGCGGTCAGCAGTTCACCGTTTACTTCCGATAGTGGGCCAGCTTTTATCGCCAGCGATCCGAACGGCGAGTACTTATTCATTGGCACTCAGGTCTCCCCTCATATTCAGCCTTTCGCATTTGCCGGGGATGGAGCGATGACGTCGGTCGCCTCGTATCAAATTGCAGGCACTCCGACTTCGATCGTGATCGTGCCCTGAGCACTCGGAGAAATGGGGCGCGACACGTTGTTAATGAGCTCGGCGCCACGAAAGACCGCGAAGTCCGCAGGTTTAAACACTTGCATTTTTTAACAAGCGGATGACAACTGGCGGCGGTGGTGCTGGGACAATAGGACTTATTCAGGCAACGCAGCGGGTGCGAATGTAATCTCACTCGCGGCCTTGCCGGATGCACAACGTTCTTGGCACGGCCAAACCTTCCGTGCTGTGGCTGGATCAAACCATGAAAATCGCCAGTGCCGCGAGCGCCTTCCCCAAGCATTACTATTCGCAGAAAGTTCTTCTGGAAAAACTCCAGGAATATTGGGGCGATCGGCTGCGAAATCCGCAGATGCTGGCGCGGCTGCATCGCAATGTAAGCGTCGAAGGCCGTTATCTGGCCATACCCACGGAGAAGTACTACGACATCGCGACCTGGGGGCAGGCCAATGACGTGTGGATCCAGGTCGCGCAGGAATTGGGAGAACAGGCGCTCTGCCGCGCCCTTCATCATGCCGGCCTCGACGCGAGCGAGTTGGGAGCGCTGATTTTCACGTCGGTTACCGGGATTGCAAGCCCCTCCATCGACGCGTTGCTGATCAACCGAATGGGGCTGTCGCAGAACATTCGCCGCGTGCCCATTTTTGGCCTCGGTTGCGTCGCAGGCGCAGCGGGAATTGCACGAGCCGCCGATTACGTCCGAGCGTATCCTTCTCAAGCTGCGGCGCTGGTCTCGGTGGAACTTTGCTCCCTTACGATCCAGCGCGATGATCTCTCGGTCGCCAACCTGATTTCCTCAGGACTTTTTGCCGATGGCTCGGCTGCGGTTATCGTCGTCGGCGACGATTTGCCCGCGACAGGTCCTGAGATTCTCGCGACACGGTCTGTCTTTTATCCGGAGACCGAAGAAATGATGGGTTGGCAGATCACCGAGAAAGGATTCCGCATCGTCCTCTCGCCCGAAGTGCCAGTATTGATTCGTCAGAACCTTGGCCGCGACGTGGACGCATTTCTAAGTGATCATGGCTACAAGCGCGGCGATATTGGAAGCTGGGTGCTTCATACCGGTGGGCCAAAAGTTCTGGAGGCAACCGCTGACGCGCTCGATCTGCACGACGGTCAACTCGATGCCTCCTGGGCCTGTCTGAAAAAAGTCGGTAATCTCTCGTCAGTTTCTGTGCTCGTCGTACTGGAAGATGTGATGCGAAACCGGCATCCTGAGCCGGGAACGCTCGGAATTCTCGCCGCGATGGGACCGGGATTCTGTTCGGAATTGGTGCTGCTGCGCTGGTAGAAAACTACAATGTGGAATCGTGCGTGACTGCGAGCGTGCCCAAAACGACAGATGTATTCGTGATCGGCGGTGGGCCTGCGGGATTGGCCGTTGCAATTGCGGCTCGGCAAAAAGGATTTGAGGTCGTCGTAGCCGACGGCACTCATGCGCCGATCGATAAAGCTTGCGGCGAAGGTTTTTTGCCGGATGGCCTGGCAGCGCTTGAGCGACTGGGAATTCGAATTCCTCTCGGGCTCGGTCGCCCATTTTGCGGCATTCGCTTCGTCGGCGCCGACATTTCCGCAGATGCAATGTTCCCTGGGCGCACCTTGGGTTTAGCTGTCCGGCGCACGGTCTTGCATCAGCTGATGATGGAGCGGGCTTCGCAACTCGGGGCTAAGTTACATTACGGAACCGCAGTCAGTGGAATTTCCGCTGAAGGTGTTCATCTGTGTGATCGTTTCGTTCGAGCGCGCTGGATTATCGGCGCCGATGGCTTCAACTCGCGCGTTCGGCGCTGGGCTGGAATGGGCGAGGGGCACCGTCCACGCATGCGATACGCATTCCGCCAACACTACCGTATCCCACCCTGGAGCGATCACATGGAAGTTTATTGGGGCGAGCGCTGCCAGGGATACGCGACGGCAGTGACTAACGACGAAGTCTGCGTTGCGGTAGCATCACCCGATCCTCACTTGCGTCTGGAAGAGGGCGTCAAATTATTGCCGCATCTGAGCGCTCGGTTAAGCGGAGCGCAGGCCGTATCCGCCGAACGGGGTTCTCTCACCGGCAACCGCCAATTCAGGCGCGTTTCGAAAGACAATGTTGTGCTCGTGGGCGATGCCTCGGGCACGGTGGACGCCATCACTGGAGAAGGAATGGGGTTGGCTTTCAGTCAGGCGGTCGCACTCGCCGAAAGCCTTCCGGCGCGCGATCTGGCGCACTATGAGGTTCAGCATCGAAAATTGGCAATGAGGCCGCTGGGCATGGCTCGCCTCATGCTGACCCTAGATGGAAGGCCTCGACTGCAGCATCGTACTCTACGAGTTTTCCAGACGCACCCCGAGATTTTCCAGCGACTGATTGCCCTGCATGTCGGAGTTCTCCCGCCTACGCGCATGGTCTGGGACGGGCTCACTCTGGGATGGCGACTCTTGACTGCTTAAGATGAGAACTCGACTAGGCTGGATAAACCTCCTCCCATTGCTCTTAGCGACGTCGATTGCGGCGATTGCTCAGCAAACCACGCTGCAACTTGATCCGACAGCCACAAAGTTGACTTTTACTCTCGATGCCTCACTTCATGTCGTCCATGGTAGTTTTCAGGTGAAATCAACCGCGCTGCAATTCGATGCTGGCACCGGAGCAGTCTCGGGTGAAATCGCGGTGGAAACGCGAAGTGGTGAAACCGGCAACGGCATGCGCGACCGCAAAATGCATAAAGATGTGCTGGAGAGCGAACAGTACACGGAAATTGTTTTTCGCCCCGATCACATTGAGGGACCGGTTGCGTCCAGCGGAAAGTCATCGGTGCGAGTGCACGGAATGTTTGGAATTCACGGCGTAGAGCGCGAGATCACGGTCCCCGCCAACATAGAAATGTCCGGAGATCGCTGGTCTGCGACCACCCACTTCACAATTCCCTACGCAAAGTGGGGAATGAAGAATCCCAGCACGTTATTTCTGCGGGTCAGCGATTCCGTGGAAATCGATCTGATGGCCGCCGGGTCCAAAGCACAAAGTAACGCTTCGAATCACGGCGCGAGTCAATAGCCGTTGCGGGGAACGATCCCTTTCCCTTCGGTACACTCGTAGGCGCGACCGGTGGCGAGATTCTTATACTCTTCGGTTCGGCCGCTTGGCCAATCGATCGTGACTCGCTCGATCTGATCCCGTTTTTCCACGCCGAACGTCACCGGCAACTCCGATTGAGAAAGATAGCTCGAGCCGCCTTTGACCATTCGCGATTGCAAAATACCGCCTGCAAAGAGGCGAACGGTTGCTCCTATCGCGTCGCGATTCGATTTGGTCCCAGCCAGGTGAAAACGGATGGAGCGATTTCCGCTCAGTTGATCATTGCGATAAAGATAGGCGGGACCATTGTTGGTGGTAAGCAGCAAATCAAGATCGCCATCCCGGTCGAAATCGGCATACGCGAGCCCACGTCCAACTTTCGGTTGATCGAAGTTTCCGCCAACTTCAGACGCAATGTCGCGAAAGCTGCCCTTGCCATTGTTCAGAAACAGTTGCGGCGACTGGGCATAGCCGACATTGCCGCGGATGTTGCGGACCGTTTCGTCGATGTGTCCGTTGGCGACGGCGAAATCCAGCCAGCCGTCCAGATTCATATCAAGAAACATGCAGCCAAAACCCAAACTGTTCTTGGACGCCAGCCCGACTCCCGATTGCGGCGCGATATCTTCGTAGCTTTTGCCGCTCAGCCGGTACAGGCCAATCATTTCATTATCAAAGTTCGTGATGGCGACGCCCGGCGAGCCTGAATTGTCGAAATCGCCAACGTCGATACCCATGCCGGCGCGAGCTTTTCCCTCGCTGCTGAAGGCGAGTCCCGCCTCGAGCGCCGCATCCTTGAATGTCCCGTTCTCCTGATTGCGGTAGAGCTTGTTTGGCTGCGTGTCGTTGGCTACAACGAGATCGGGCCAGCCACTACGGTTTTCGTCGAGCAATGCAACTCCAAGCGACTTGGAACTGCTGTCAAAGATTCCGCTTACGGCCGTCACGTCTTCAAACGTCCCATTTCCACGATTGTGAAACAGCCAGCAGGTCTCGCCCCGATAAGCCTCAGGGGTGCAGTACGATTTGTGCTTTCCGTCGAGACTGCAGAAAACATCGTGCTCCGGAGACCATTTCACGTAGTTGCAGACAAAAAGATCGAGCAGCCCATCGCGGTCATAATCAAACCAGAGCGCAGATGTGCTGAACCCCTCACGCTTCCCCAGACCGCTGGTGTTGGTGACATCTACGAATGTGGCTTTGCCGGTGTTGCGAAAAAGTCGGTTTTGCCCCACGCAGGTGATCAGGATGTCGGGAAAGCCGTCGTTGTTATAGTCACCGACCGCCACGCCCATGCCGTAGAGCTCAACATCAAGGCCGGCGCGGGTTGTCACATCCGTGAACGTCCCATTGCCGTTGTTGTGATAAAGCCTGAGCGTGGTACGGTTTCTTTTGTGGCCCGGCCAGTCGGCGCCATTGATTAGCAGGATATCTTGCCAGCCATCGCGATCGTAGTCGAGAAAGGCGCAGCCCGACCCGAGAGTTTCAGGAAGAAATTTCCCGCCGAAGGCTCCGCTGTTGTGCTGGAACTGGATTCCTGCCGGTGCAGTCACATCCGTGAATCGGAATCCAGGAGAGTTCCCCTCATTGTGCGCCGCAAGAGCATCGAGAGGTGGAAGCTGCGAGCAGGATGCCAGTCCCGCCATTCCCTGCAAGAAAGACCGACGGTTCACGGAACGTTCACCAGCCCGGCGCGAATGGCATAGACGACCAGTTCCGCAGTTTTGTGAATCCCCAGCGTGTTCATGATGTTCGCGCGATGAACCGCCACAGTGTTGGCGCTGAGATCAAGCGCCGACGCAATCTCCTTATTTGACTTGCCGTCGACGATCATCTGCAGCACTTCGAGTTCGCGCTGGGTCAGCGCTCCGCTGCGCTCGCCTTTCAAAACAGTGCGCTGTTCGACCTCGGGGTCAAACACCGTTTCGCCTGCGGCTACCTTGCGGATGGCCGCGCCGAGCTCCAGGTCCAAGGCGTTTTTGAGAACGTAGCCGCTGGCCCCGGCTTCAATCGCCTGGCGCACCCATGTGCTCTCGCTATGCATGCTCAACATGAGGACCGCGGTCTCAGGAAATTCATTCATGATTTCCCTCGTCGCTTGCAAGCCATTCATTCCGGGAAGCGCGCAATCCATCACCACGACCTGGGGGTGTAATTGCCTGGCGAGTTTGACGGATTCTTCACCATCACCGGCCTCGCCAACCACCTCCATGTCAGCCTCGTCCTCGAGCATGCGACGAAAGCCACGACGCACAAGACTGTGATCATCCACAAGCAACACTGTGATCTTCTTTTCCATATGATTCCGCTTTCTCTCGGGGAACGCTAAGATGCACCAGGGTTCCGCCTTTGACTGTACTAGAAAAAATGATTTGGCCGCCCATCAGCTCGGAACGTTCCCGCATGGCCACTAGCCCGATTCCGCGCTTATTCTGTCGCTCCGGAATTCCAGTTCCATGGTCTTCCACTTCCAGTTCGAGCGTATTCGGCAGGAACCGAAGCCGAACCCACGCCTCTTTGGCTCCGGAGTGGCGCGCGACGTTGTTGAGCGCCTCTTGCAGCACGCGGTAGACGTGCACGCCCGCAACGCCCTCCACCCGAAACGGCTGGCCCTGCTTCTCATAGGATATTGCAATTCCCGTCTGCCTTTCCACGGTGGGGATATACCAGTCGAGTGTCGTTTCCAGTCCGGCCTCGTCGAGCATCACCGGATGAAGCGCCTGCGAAAGACTGCGAACGCTCTCCAGGGTGGTCTGTACCGTCTGCAGAACTTCCTGCAAATCAGCCCGCAGCGAGGAGCCTTCCGGCGCATGCGTTCCGGCACGACGCAACATTGAACCGATGGCAGTCAAAATTTGCCCGAATTCATCGTGCAGTTCGCGGGAAATATACCGGAGCGTCGATTCCTGCGTGGCGATCAGTTTCTGGGCCAGGTCGCTGCGCCGTTCCGAGATCTCAGCCAGACGTGCAAACAAACGGCGGTTCCAGCGAATCAAAGAAAGGCTCGTCAGGAGAATCGCCAGCAGTGTCGCGGCCAGAAAAACATAAACCTCGCGCTGCACACGATCGTAAATCTGCACAATGCGCTGGCCGGCCTGCTCCTGGCTCTCGCTGTTCTGCACCAGCAAGCGTGAAACCGTCGAGCTCAACGTCGCCTGACGCTCCTGCAGCGAGAGCTGGATCTGGTCGCGCGCCTCTTTTTCCTTTCCGTCGCGAGCCAGGCTGAAGACGCGGTCTACTGCGTCCCAGAACTGGGCAAACTCCCGCGTCAGAAAGGCATTCTGCTCGGGCGTTCGCGTGCCAGACGCAAATCCTGACTCCAAACGAATCGCGTCGTCCAGATCAGTGCGAATGCGCTGGAATTGCGAGGACCACGCGGTGAGGGGATAAGGCTCGTCGCCGCTGATCATATCCCGCATTCCGACTGCGAGCAGGCTGAGGTCGTTCTGGATGCGCAACAACTGCAGGGAATCCTTGCGATTGCGGTCAACCATATCGGTTTGCAATCGTCGCAAGCCATCTACTTGCCAAGTGATGTAGGCTGAATAGGCGACGACTGCCGACAGCGTGACCAGAAGACCCAACAGCAGGCCCAGCGTGGGCGAACGTTCGCGCGAATTTGCACGAGGCACGCCCCGAGCATACAACGCGGGATCGTCGTTTGTCAGTGCGAGCGTCGGGCGGGAAAGAAAGCCGTCTATGTGTGAGAATGCAGTAATAATGAAGCGAATCACCGCTGAACGGAGTCAAACAAGGAATTGAGTACTTCGAAAACAGAATCCGCCAAGCCTCCGAAACTCCAGCGCTTGAAGGGCGTTTTGCCGGAGGTCTGGAAGTTGATGCGGCCGCGGCGCGGGTTGCTTACACTCGGCTTCTTCCTGATGGTCATTAATAAGGTCGCCGGTTTCGTGCTGCCTTATTCCTCGAGGTTCCTGATCGACAACGTAGTGGTGAAGCGGCAAGTGGGGATGCTGCGGCCTCTGGTCTTATCGGTGCTGGTTGCCACATTGATTCAAGGGATCACTTCCTTTTCGCTGACGCAGTTACTTTCCAAGGCTGCGCAGCGGCTGATTGCCGAATTGCGCGAGCAGGTGCAAGTCCACATCTCGCGGCTGCCGATCGCGTTCTACGACGCCAACAAGACGGGAGCCCTTGTCTCGCGCATCATGAGCGATGTTGAAGGAGTACGCAATTTGCTGGGCACGGGTCTGGTCGATTTTTCCGGGGGACTGGTGGCCGCATGCATCGCACTGGTTCTGCTGCTTCGGACCAGCGTGCCGTTGACATTAATCGCGGTAGGTTCTTTGACCTGCTTTGCCTTGACGTTGAACAAAGCCTTCTCCACGATTCGTCCGATTTTTCGTGAACGGGGAAAGATCAACGCCGAAGTGACGGGGCGACTGACTGAATCGCTCGGAGGGGTAAGAGTCGTAAAGGGTTACCACGCGGAAGAACGAGAAGAAAAGATTTTTGCCACCGGCGTGAGGAGACTGCTGGATAACGTCATGCGAACGCTGACGGCGACGTCTCTGATGAGTCTTTCCGCGAGCGTCCTTCTCGGAGTGGTCGGAGCGGCCACGATGTACGTCGGCGGCCGCCAGATGATCGGCCACTCTCTCACTCCGGGTGGCTACATCTCCTACAACCTGTATCTGGTTTTCCTGGTCGCGCCCATCATGCAGATCGTGTCGATCGGGACGCAGATCACCGAGGCGCTTGCCGGCTTAGAGCGCACGCAAGAGATCATGCGCGAGAGCCCTGAGGATCAGGATCCGAAGCGCTCAGTGCGACTACCGGATATCGCGGGCTTGGTTGAGTTCGACGATGTCAGTTTCAGTTATGACGGGACGCACGAAGTCCTGCACGATATTTCATTCACCGCTCAACCGGGAACGGTGACTGCGCTGGTCGGTTCCTCAGGTTCAGGAAAATCGACGACCATTGGATTGATCTCGGCATTTTACGTACCGGGCAAGGGCGAGATCCGCGTGGATGACGTGGATTTGAGCAGAGTACGTCTCGATTCGTTCCGGACGCGACTGGGGGTTGTGCTGCAGGAGTCGTTTCTTTTTGATGGGACGATTCGAGACAACGTCGTTTTCTCGCGGCCCGACGCCACCGAGGAACAAATTCTGCACGCCTGTCGTATTGCACGTGTAGATGAGTTTGCCGAGTCATTCGCCGATCGCTATGACACGGTGGTTGGCGAGCGCGGCGTAAAGCTTTCGGGAGGGCAGCGCCAGCGAATTTCAATTGCTCGCGCCATCCTGGCGGAGCCGCGAATCCTGATTCTGGATGAAGCAACTTCCAGTCTCGACTCCGAATCCGAAGCAATGATTCAGGAGGGATTGTCTTACCTCATGCAGGGACGCACGACGTTTGTCATTGCCCATCGCCTGTCGACGATTCGCCGCGCTGACCAAATTCTCGTGATGGAGCAAGGAAGAATCGTGGAACGAGGAACGCACGCCCAGCTTTATGCCGCCCACGGCCGCTATTACGACCTCTACACTCGGCAACATGGAGTGGAAGACAACTTATTTCTGGCTCCGGGTGAAGGGGACACCGTTTCGGTGGATGCAACTGGCTCAAATGGCAAGAACGGCGATGTAAAAGCAGCTGATGCTCTGCGCGTTCTGCGAGGAGAGATGCGTTAGGCGTCATGGCGAGCATTCCAGCAGGCATCCCTCAAACGACTTCCGTCGCGATTCGCAGCGAGAATCTGTGCCGCCACTATCGAATGGGTCAGACTGTCATTCGCGCGGTCGATGGCGTGTCTCTGCAGATTGAAGCGGGAGAATTCGTTGCCCTGCTCGGCAGTTCGGGATCGGGCAAATCTTCCTTATTGAATATGATCGCAGGGCTGGATCATCCGACGTCGGGCAGCGTGACGGTACAAGGTCGAGAACTGGCGAAAATGACCCGGGAGGAGTTGGCGAAACATCGCCTGCATGTGGTGGGAATGGTTTTCCAGTCGTTCAACCTGATTGCCAGCATGACGGTTCTGGAAAACGTCGAGTTGCCGTTGCGTTTCGCTGAAGTCGACCGCAGTAAGCGTGATGCCTTGGCGCGCGAAGCATTAGAACGCGTGGGGCTGCAGGCTCGAATGAATCACCGTCCCAGCGAACTTTCTGGCGGTGAGCAGCAGCGCGCGGCATTGGCGCGGGCTCTGATCAATCGGCCTCAAATTCTGCTTGCCGACGAGCCCACCGGGAATCTGGATAGCCGAACCGGAACAGAAATCATGGACATGGTGCGTGAATTCAACAGCAAACTGGGCATGACCATCGTGATGGTCACACACGAGCGCGCCCTCGCCGAACGTTACGTTGAACGCCTGATTTTCCTGGCAGATGGCAAGCTGGTTGGCGATCAAGAAAATACTTTGGCGATGTCGTCGTCTCAGGCGCGAAGCGAATTATGAAAATTCCTGATCTCACCGAGCTTGCCCTGCGGAATTTGCGCGAATCCGTGTTGCGCAATTCGCTGACCACGGTTGGCATCTCCGTTGGTGTGGCCTCGCTGGTGGCGATGCTCTCTCTTGGCTCCGGCTTGCAGCAACTGTTCTCGCGCAAATTGATGAAATCGGGTCTGTTCGATACGGTGGTCGTGACTTCGCGCCGCGATCTCCGCGGCATGGGACGAGAACAGGAGAGAAACGGTCCCACGCCGGGCGAAAGTCGCGTGCTCGACGAGTCGGCTCGCGAGCAGATGGAACACCTGCCCAACGTTCTGGAAGCGGACCCGGATATTCGTTTCGTCGCAAAACTACTCTACGATGACAAGCCGCACTTGACCATGATTTCCGCCATGCCGGCGTCCATGAAGTCGAATGACGCATTCGAAGGCATGCAGGGCAGCTTCTTTTCCTCTGAAACTGCTCCAGAGATCATGCTGCAAAAATCTTTTGCGGAGGAATTGCTGGGCAAAACTCCTCCATTGGGCGGAGCGGAACCATCCGTCGCAGAACTTGCGCCGCCGCTGCTCGGCAAAGAGATGATCCTGAGTTATCCGCAGAAGGTGACCGCTCCATCCCGCACCGTACCTGGACCAAACGGCAGCGCGGCCGATTTGGCTTCGGCTTCGTATTCCGTCGTTTCTCGCGAACAGAAATTGAAAATTGTCGGCATCGTCGATCTTGATCCGGAGAGCATGCGCGGGCCAACACGAGCCAAAGTTTTTTTGCCTCTGAAGCTGGCGGAAAGCTTGCACGTGATGCAGTCCACCGATTTGCGCGAGATTTCCGAGGCCGCAAGCGACCAGCCCGTTTACTCCTCTTTGAGCGTCCGGGTAAAGAATCCCGCGCAGATGCAGCCCGTGGAAGACGCCATCAAGAAGATGGGATTTACAACTTTCTCGATTCTCGATGCCAGCCAGAGTTTGCGGCGAGTGTTCGGCGTGCTCTATGCATTTCTTGCGATCTTCGGCAGTCTCGCGTTAACCGTCGCATCGATCGGCATTGTCAATACTCTGGTCATGGCAATTCTGGAACGCCGGCGCGAGATCGGAATCATGAAGGCAATTGGGGCGAGCGATAACGACGTGAAGAAACTTTTTTTTGCGGAAGCCGGAGCCATGGGCGTTCTGGGCGGAGTGGTGGGCGTCTTGCTAGGGTGGGCCATCGGACAGATCATCAACTTTGGCACGAACATTTATCTCAAGAGTCAATCGATTCCGCCCGAACATTTTTGGGCTGTGCCGTTGTGGCTGGTGCTGTTTGCGATCGGATTCGCCATCCTGGTCAGCCTGCTCTCCGGGCTCTATCCCGCCAGCCGCGCAGCCCGGCTCGATCCAGTGCAGGCCTTGCGCTACGAGTAGCTCTTGCATGATACGTTTCTGCCTTCTCATCATCATCCTGGGCGCGATTACCTGTGCTGCTTCAGCCCAGAGCCGCATCGACTGTAGCGCCCTGAACAGCAAAATTCTGAAGAGAGCCGTCCGGTACTGCGTCTATCTTCCGGCCAGTTACGACGCCAGAAAAAATGACACGCCAGTGCAGCGTTATCCCGTGCTTTATTTTCTTCACGGCCTGGGCGACAACGAACAAACACTCTTTAACAGCGGTGGATGGACGCTCATCGACGACCTGCGCGAGCATCATCGAATTGGCGACTTTCTCATCGTGGCGCCGGAGGGCCGGCGCAGCTTTTACATCAACTCCGCCGATCGATCAGAGCGTTACAGTGATTTTTTTCTGCGGGAGTTCATGCCGCACATCGAGAAAGAGTATCGCGTGAATCCGGGTCGCGCGAGCCGCGCGGTCAGCGGGATTTCCATGGGTGGGTACGGTGCGTTACGATTCGCGTTCGCCCGTCCAGAGCTCTTTTCGGCTGTAAGCGCACAGAGTGCGGCATTGATCACCGAGACTCCCGCTGAACTCGACGTAGCCGCCCATTCCGGGGCTCCGCTCATGGGTTTGCTGGCATGGGTCTTTGGCAACCCCATCGACGTTCCCCACTGGAATGAAAACAGCATATTCGTGCTTGCGAAGAAAAATGAAGCGGCATTGCGCAATGTCGCGATTTACTTCAATTGCGGCCAGGACGACAATTACGGATTCGAAAAAGGTGCGGCCGCATTACACGCCGAGTTGTTGAAAGAGAACATCAAGCACGAATATCATGCCTACCCAGGCGACCACAGTCCCGCATATTTCCTCGCACATTTCGAGGAAGTGATGGAATTTCATTCCCAAGCGTTCGACCTGAGAAGTGGAGCCCGCTAACGGTGCCCGCTAGCTGCGCTCCGCATTCATGATTCCGCATAGGCGAGCATGCTTTTCTCTGATCCGCAAGAGTTCACTAAAGTACCCGCGATACGGCTGTTGTAAACTAGCAACATCCTCGCTCATTTCTCCGCGGAGGGATGTGTGAGTGGTTGAAACAGTCGGTCTTGAAAACCGATGTACGGGAAACCGTACCGGGGGTTCGAATCCCTCTCCCTCCGCCATGGTCCTTTAGCCGTAAGACCATTTAACATCGGGAGTTGCAGAGCGTCGGGCCGGTTCATCACATGACCACCTTTATGCTCGAATTGGGCTGTCTAGGTGTCACATGGGTGTCATTTAAGGCGGTTTCGAGCTTCCGCATGGCTGCCTTTGCATCTTCATTTGCCGTCTTGATGTAGCAAGCTTGCGTTATCGCGACGCTGCTGTGACGCAGGATTCGCTGGATCACTGAGTCGTCCACCCCCAAGCGATTGAGGTTGGTTGCAAGGCCCCGGCGGAAAGCGTGCCAGCCGCGCCACCGGGGAAGCACGTTGTTGCGTACGTACTTGTGGTTCGCTTTCTCGTGCTCTGCTTCGGGCTTGCTGCAGACAGCACAGACCTCCAGAGCTGGCAAGATCACTCTGCGAACGTAACTATCGGGGTCAGCGGCATTACTCGCGCCATTGGGGAAAATGGGCCCGGTTTTCGTCTTTCCTAACCGTATGCGATGCGCTTCCAGCATCGTGGCAAGTTTGCCGATGATTGGAATGGGCGCCTTGCTCTTTCGGCTCTTCGGGTCGGTCGTGATGCCATTCCAGATCGATCGCGCAATGAGCAATTCGCCGTTCTGATAGTTCTCCCAGTACATGCCTCTCAATTCACCACGGCGCGCGCCGGTGAAGGCGGCAGCTGCGACGAGAGTTGAAGCAGGCTCGGGCACTGCGAGGGCAAATTCTTGACATTTCGCAGCCTTCTGCTAAAACTTGCTTTAGGGGTTGGGGGTCGGGTCGCTTTTCGTCTCGTCTCTTCTTTTCGCCCAGAACCCAAACGTAACCCTCCAAGGCACACTGCAAGGTCCGAACGGTCTTCCGCTCTCAAACGCCCCGATCAGTTTCACTCCCACTCAAGACATTTCTTCGTCGCCGGCCTCGGCTCGAGCACCTGTTCCGAATACATCATCAAGTTGAATGGTGCGCCGTGATTAGAGCAATCCGGTCATCGTCCTTCCGATTCATTTGTCTTCAAGGTCGCCAAAAAACCGTACCGCTCACAGCAGTAACAGCCAAAAGTCGCAAACCGATAAGAATCAGGTCGGGAGAAGCAAGGGGGCCTCGATCCCAGGCGATCAGAAGCGGATCGCTTAACCGTGGGCCCGCCCACAGCCACCCATAGCCAACTCGGAGTTGGCTCGAAGCCCTATCGTCGGTAGACCCCCTGACGATATGCCACGGTACCCAAGTGCAGCAATAGATGATCAAGAGGCAGAACAGAACGAGTACAAGCTGCTGTAATCGCGTCACGCGAGAGTCTCCCCCGAAAACGTCGTTTCTACTACGCTTACCCAAGCTTGCTGATCGGTGGAGTGCTGATGTTCCCTCCCCGATCCAGACTTTTCAATGGGCCGCTGGCACGCGCCTGTGAGCTACTTTGATAGCGGAAAGTGCCAGCATTCAAACATCGAGTTCACTTGAGCGGAATGCGATAAAGGTTCCGATGGGAAGTTCCCTTGCTGAAAGTGTAGCGGGAGCTGTCGGGGCCTGGAACAATGTTTCCCTCCAGTACCTGCGAAGCGACTGCGCGCAGCTCGTTCTCGGATTGGAATCCTGACTTGGGGAGTTTTGGCAGGTCGCTGCCGTGAGGGATTGGAACTACATAAGTCCGCGCGTTGCCGGTAAATGAGCTCTTGAAGAAGTACATTACCTTACCGTCGGGAGCCCAATTGACATCACACCAACCTGAGCAAAGGGGAATCCAGGGACCGCCAGCTATCGGCACTGCCTCCGCGTCGCCCCAGCTCTCTTCCTTGTTGAGTGTGCGATCAACCACAACGTAGTGCTCATCAGGAGAAATCCCAAACGCATGGTCGATGGGTTCGGAGACGACTTTTTCCTCCTGTGTGCCGTCGTCCTTCATGCGGTATAGGTAGGCACGTCCGCCTTCGGGAGCTATATAATAAATGCGCCCAGAGGGCGAGTATTGCGGGACAAATTGCCGATCTCCCGTGCGGATCTGGCGTGGAGCAAAGCGATGTTCGGTGGAAGACAACCAGAGATGATGCTGTCCGTTGGCGTCAAGCGTCTCGAAGACGACTTGCGTGGCGTCCGGCGAAACGCTGTAATACAGGACCGCAATCCCTGGCAACACCTTGGAAGCCTGACCGGTGCCGAGATCTGAAACCCACAGTTCGCCTCCGGTACTGGATTGTGCGGATTGTTCGGAGTTCAGCGACTGGATATAGAACAGCCTCTTGCCGTCCATGGAGAGCCTTGGGGTATGACAATAACCTTGAGAAGAAATCTGGCGCTCGCCTTCCTGGTCATGTACCCAGATACTTCTTTCAGAGGTGCCAACAGAGGTAATCAGGGACCTGCCGTCTGGAGCCATCGCGATCCCCTGTTCATCACCAAAACTGGATGTAAGTTGCTGCGGTACTCCGTCGGGAAACGCCTGGCGCCAGATGTGATAACCCTTGCCGCCTGCATCGGAATCGAAGTACATCCACTTACCATCCGGCGACCATGCCGCGTACTCACAGCCTCCCAACCTTGGCCCCACGGACCGCGCTGCCCCGCCTGAGAAGGGAACCAGCTGGCAGGGAATCCACCTCCCGTCTCTCCCCATTTCGACCACCAACACCCAGTTGTGATCCGGTGAAAGGTAGGAGAGGTGAGCCATGTCGTGCTCGTTCGGTGGGACATATACATCTCGTTGCTCCGAACGACTCTCAGTTGCGGTTACGACCGCAAGGTGAATTCCAGTCTTAATCTCGCTGAACATCACACGGCCTCCATCGATCCAGCTCAGACCACTGGAATTGGAGAGCAGTAGTTGGGGCCGCCCCCCGAGCACTGGGGCGACCCACGTCTGCCAGTCGTGGTCACTTGTTCCGTATGCAATGCGTGAGCCATCCGGCGAGAACGCAGGTTGCAACTTAATCTTGATTTCATCGTGCGTCAGCTGGACGGGCTCACCGTCGGGAAGAAGCTTGACGTAGAGCTGTGCTAATCCGCCTGTAGAACGGAGAAACGCCAGCATATGCCCGTCGGGCGACAGCGCAGGATCGAAGCTCTCGTCACTAAGGTTTGTGAGCTGCACCCACTGCGAAGAGTCGGGAGCGGAAACGCTGCCTGACTTTCGCCAGATCACAATCGCAGAACCGAGAAGTACAATCATCAGCAGCGAGATGCCCGTCCAAATGACGAATGGGGATCTTCTTTGTAGTCGGGCGGCTGCGATTTTCGGTTTGGTGCTGGACTCGCTATCACGTTTCAGCCGTTGCAAATCCGTCCGCATGTCGGCTGCGTTTTGGTAGCGGAGATTGCGATCTTTCTCCAGCGCCTTATTGATGATGTCTTCGAGCTTCGCCGGAGTCTCGCGATTGAAGCGAATCGCCGGCGGCGGGTCAGAATCAAGAATGGCTTTGAAGATCAGTCCCGAGCTGTCACCGCGAAACGGCAACGTACCCGTCGTCATCTCGTAGAGAACCGCGCCGAAGGAGAAGAGGTCGGTGCGGGCGTCAAGCTCTTTCGCCCGAACTTGCTCTGGAGACATATAAGCGATGGTGCCAACAGCCTGACCCGGACTGGTCAGGTGCTCTTCCAGCGTCACCGTCGTCTGTCCTGCGGTTTGTGACTCGCTGCCCGGCTCGCGAATCGGCTGCGTTACCTTCGCCAGCCCAAAATCCAGAATCTTCGCGTGTCCACGCTTGGTCACGAAAATATTTGCCGGCTTGATGTCGCGATGAATGATCCCCGCCGCGTGCGCCGCGTCCAGCGCATCGGCAATCTCGATCGCCAGCGACAGAATCGTTTCTGTCTCCATCGGACGGCCGGCGATGCGGTGCTTCAGCGTCACGCCGTCCAGATACTCCATCACCAGGAACGACTGCTCGCCGTTTTTGCCGATCTCGTGAATCGTGCAGATGTTGGGATGGTTCAGCGCTGACGCGGCACGGGCTTCGCGGCGGAAGCGTTCTAGCGCTTGCGGATCTTTCGCCAGGTCATCTGGCAGGAACTTGAGGGCAACGAAGCGGCCGAGTTCGGTGTCTTCGGCTTTGTAGACCACACCCATTCCGCCCCCGCCGAGCTTTTCGACGATGCGGTAGTGCGAGATGGTCTGGTCGATCATTTGGGGTGAATGTTAGGGACAGGGACGGGGTAAGTCAATTGAGGAGTGGGGTTATACGCATTGAGGGGAAAAATGCTCCACCCTACCCCCCGGGGGTATACGGGGGAGCGGGAAGCGGGCAATGGCGCCCCTTGCCATCGAATGGCTCTGGACTCCACGCCACCGAGCTGAGCACTGAGACTCTTCTGGATTGTTTATCGAGGTCTGGGAAGTCTGGGTGCCTGCAGGCGGAATATAACAATGTGGATTCACTGGATTGGCTTCTCCGGTTCATGGCGCGTAATCGAGCTCGCGGGGACCTTCGCAAGGTGGCGGTCCGCGATGAGAAACAGGAAATCGTCGGTTGGTATATCTACTTTGTAAAGCGTGGGGCCGTCGGGGAAGTCGTCCAGATCGGTTCCGCGCCGAAATTCTCAAGAGAGATTATTCGCCATCTTTCTGAACGACGCCTGGAGTCTAGGAGTGATTGCTCTTCACGGCGTGGCCGAATTGGAAAAGATTGCCGATTTTTCCGACGAAGGCTGCGTGTTTACCTGTCGGGGTGGATGGGCCCTGGCGTACTCGCGAAATCCCGACCTGATGGAGCTCGTGCAGCGTGGAAACATTTCAATCACTCGCCTCGACGGGGAGTGGTGCCTGGTCCCCCCGGAGTAAGTCTTTGCTCCTGTTGTCCGATAGGCAGCTTGTAGTGGCGGCTTGGGCAGTTCAAGGGCGCACCCGCTCGGATCGAGGAATTGAAATAAAATAGCTCCCCTACTTGTCAACGTAAATACCGCGAAACGCTTCGCAACAAAATAAAACGTCCGGAGGTCCTGAATGCTCTGGTTCTATCAACTTTTCTTCCCCGCAGTGTGGGTCGCCTTTCTTGTCTATTGGCGGATCAAGGCCATCGGTACGAAAACCGCCCAACGCAGCGAGCCGTCCGCCTCGGCGATCGTGCGCGCCCTCGTTTTCGTAATTGTCATCGTCATGCTCCTGACAACTCGCATCCCGTTACCCTGGCTCTACCGCCAGCTCTGGCCGTCTGGGCTCTGGTCCTTTTGGATCGGAGCTGCTGTTACCGTCGGCGGTCTTCTCTTCGCCGTCTGGGCGCGTCGACACCTCGCCAGCAATTGGAGCAGCGAGGTAACCATCAAGCAGGGCCACGAGTTGATTACCACCGGCCCCTATGCCCTGGTCCGTCACCCCATCTACACGGGCATGCTGACCGGGTTTCTTGGCAGCGCGATTGCGCTTGCCCAGGTGCGCGGCGTCATCGGTTTCGTCCTGATATTCGTCGTACTCTGGGCCAAGCTCCGCCTGGAGGAGGAGTGGATGCGCTCCCAATTTGGGGAAACGTATGCCACCTATGCCCATCAGACGTCCGCCTTAGTGCCGTACGTTTTCTGATCGGCATGTCACGATCCTCACCACGCGCCTTGACGTCGAGGCAATCCCGTTCTTCTCAGCAATCGCACGCGCCGCAGACTGCGATCGTAGAGACCGGGTTCACGTATTGATTGAGCGGTGCAACAAAATATTCCGCCTCGCTGTCAATTTTTCTTGGCGCGACGACTACAGGATGAACGGTCGAGAGCGCTCCGTGAGCGAGCGCCGATTCATCCACAGGGGATGGTGATACCATCCCGTATCCTTCCATCCTTAATTGTGGGAAGGCGCGAGGCGAGCCGTGGGACTTCCCTATCTCTCCCGAATAAGCGCAGGCGCATTCGTATGCCTGTTTCTGATTGCCGCCTTCTGTAGAGCACAGGACCGCAATCCGCTGGCCGGCGATCCCAAGGCGGCCAAAGCGGGCGAGTATGAGTTCCGCATCAACTGCGCTCTCTGCCACGGACTGGGCGCGCGTGGCGGCGGACGCGGCCCCGACCTGACACGGGCGCAGAAAAAATTCGCGCACTCCGACGCCGACATGTTTCAGATCATCAGCAACGGCATATCCGGCACCGCGATGCCGGCGAACGGCACCAACGGCCAAGGCGTGGGCATGACCGATGAAGAGATCTGGCAGATCATCACTTACATCCGCAGCCAGGAAGTGAAAGCGCCGGCCAAGCCGCTGGGCAATGCCGTTCACGGCAAAGAACTTTTCTACGGCGACGCCAACTGCTCGCTCTGCCACATGGTCGAAGGCAAGGGTGGACGTGTCGGCCCGGAACTAACCGGTGTAGGCGGATCGCGGACACGCGACGCGATCATCGATTCTGTGCGCAACCCCAGCCGGCGCCTGGCGTGGGGATTAAGCGAGGCGACCAAAGAATTTCCGCAGGAATATGAAAGCGTCACGGTCGTGACTCAAGAAGGCAAAGAGATAAAAGGAGTAACGCTCAACGAAGACAGTTTCAGCGTGCAGATCATGGACATGAATGAGCAGATTCATCTGCTCGATAAAAGCACGCTGCGTTCGTTTCAGAAATCGCGGCAGTCGGCGATGCCGCCGTACGGCGCCGACGTGCTGAGCGACAAGGATCTGGAAGACATTGTGGCCTTTCTCCTGAGCGTGGGGGCGAAATGAAAATCTTTGCAAATCTCCTCCTTCGTTTGCTACGCGGATTTCCTTTGCCCCCTTTGCGGTTGAGTCTTACTGCGACGTCGATCTGCATGACCGCTTGCCTCGGCACAAACGCCGCTCACGCTCAGGTCACATTCGAGCGCCTGGTGAATGCGCAGAAAGAGCCGCAGAACTGGATGACCTACTCCGGCGACTACTCGGGCAAGCGCTTCAGCGCGCTCGACCAGATCAACGCGGCCGACGTCCGCGCGCTGCAGGCGAAGTGGGTTTACCAGACCGCCGCGACCGGCAAACTTGAAACCACGCCGCTGGTCGTCGACGGCATCATGTACGCGACCGCGCAGGACGACCGCGCCTTTGCCCTCGACGCCCGCACTGGGCGCCCCATCTGGATGTACCAGCGCCAGGTTCCCTCCGACATTCGGCCATGCTGCGGACATGTGAATCGCGGTCTCGCCATCCTCGGCGACAAAGTTTTTCTGGGCACGCTCGATGCCCACGTGATCGCGCTCGACGCCAAGACCGGCGCCGTCGTTTGGGACGCGACCGCGGCCGATTACCGAACCGGCCACAGCTTCACCGTCGCTCCGCTCGCGGTGAAAAATCTCATCGTGATTGGCATCTCCGGCGGCGAATACGGCGTCCGCGGATTCATCGACGCCTACGATGCCGATACTGGCGTGCGCAAATGGCGCTTCTATACCGTCCCCGGTCCCGGCGAGCCGGGACACGACACGTGGGAGGGCGACTCCTGGAAAGTGGGCGGAGCGCCTGCATGGAATACGGGCACGTACGATCCTGGGACCAACCAGATTTTCTGGCCGACAGGAAATCCCTCGCCCTCGAATCGCGGCGAGGGTCGAGCCGGCGACAACTTGTATTCGAACTCGCTGCTCGCACTCAACGCCGATACCGGCAAACTGAACTGGTATTTCCAGTTCACTAAGCACGACGAGCACGACTGGGACGCGACGCAAGTCCCGATCCTGATTGACGCAGCAAAGATCGACACAGATAAGACCGACAAAGACGGGAAGCATCTCATCGCGCAGGCCAATCGCAACGGATTCTTCTATCTCCTCGATCGCACCAACGGCAAACTGATTTCGGCCACTGCCTACGGCAAGCAGACGTGGAGCGACTCCAAAGACGCCGACGGCCGTCCCATCGCCAACAAAAATGCTTCACCTACGCTCGAAGGCCACACCGTCTGTCCCGGCGCGCTTGGCACAACGAATTGGTTTCCGCCGACCTATGATCCGCAGACCAATCTCTTTTATGTGACCGCGCGCGATCAATGCGACATCTTCTCGACCGCCCCGCAGCCCTACGAAGCGGGACACGCGTTCTATGGCAGCGCTTATTTTCCCTCGGAAGATGCCGAGCCATATCTGGGGTTCCTCAAAGCGATCGATCCGGCTACAGGAGAGATCAAACAAAAGTTTCAGCACACTTCACCGACGTGGTCCGGCGTGCTTTCGACTGCGGGCGGACTCGTCTTCTCAGGCGATGCGGAAGGCAACTTCATCGCTTTCGACGCAGGATCGCTTAAGCCGCTCTGGCATTTCCAGATGGGAGGCGCCGTCTATGCCGCGCCCATGGCCTTCGCAGTGGACGGAAAAGAATACGTAGCCATCGCTGCGGGCAGTGCTGTCTACGCGTTCGGCTTGCCGTGAGTGCACAGGGCGAACGGATTCTGAACTGTGTGGCGGACGGATGGGTGTTCCTATAGGAACCTAGCGTGATGACAATGTGGGCTGCACGATTCCGTCATGACAGCAAGTTGTTGAAAATAAATATGTAAGGTCGAGAGCTAAACCCCGAGACCCGGGGTCCGTGGTTCCCACCCTTGCAAACAACGAGGGGCACCCGGCGGTTTATGCGTTTGGCCTGCCGTGAGCGATCACGAGAATGGTACGTTCGGACCTCGAGCCCCGGTGCAATGTTTTTCATCTTGACCGAAATTCGGCACTAAGCGAAACTTCTTTGTGTTCGGCTGGTCCCTCCTTCCCTTCCCAGCGAACCGGGCCCTCAAAACTATCCAGGAGAACCGACGTGCCCTATTCACGCCCCACTTGGCGCGCCTACGCCCCAGCGTTCATTTTCATTCTTGTTGTTACGCACTGGATTCACCCTCCTTTCGCCATCGCGCAGGAAACCATGCTTTACTCGTTCAGCGGCACGACCGGGATGTCGCCGGGCGGCGGCGTCATTCGGGATAAGGAGGGCAATCTGTACGGCACGGCGGCATCAGGCGGGAGTTCAAACGCCGGCGTCATTTTTGAGCTCGCCCGCAACTCCGATGGCACGTGGACCGAAAGTACGTTATACGAATTCGGGGGCGCACCAGACGGAGCTTATCCGGGCGCGCCTTTAGTGTTCGACTCAAATGGCAACCTGTTCGGTACCACAGCATCCGGCGGAATGGGATCGTGCTCTCTAGGCTCTTTAGGGTGCGGAAACGTATTCAAACTCATACGCAACTCGACGGGCAGAGGGTGGACCGAGCAAGTTATCTACAATTTCTCGGGCGGCAGCGATGGGGTGGTTCCAGCGTCGAAGCTGGTCTTCGATGGGCAGGGAAACCTCTACGGTACGACCTTTCAGGGCGGAATGTCGTCCGCGTGCATCCCCGATTACGGCTATCCCGGGTGCGGAACGGTTTTTGAGCTGTCCCCCAATACCGATGGGAGCTGGTCTGAGAGCATCGTCTACCGATTTCAGGGCGGTTTGGACGGTATGTTTCCCAGCGCAGTCACTCCTGATGGGTCCACAGATTTGGTTGGGGTGAGTCAGGGTGGACTTTCGTGCAACGAATACGTCAGCGATCTCGGCTGCGGTACGATTTTCCGGCTTCACCGGACTTCCTCCGGCTGGGTCAAGTCCACTCCATACAGGTTCAAAGGCGGCATGGCAGGATTCTCCCCCGAAGGCAGACTCGCAGTCGATGCGTCCGGCGCCGTGTACGGCACCACACAAAACGGCGGCGTCGAGACTACGCCCGAAGGCTATGGGACGGTTTTTCTACTGACGCCGCTTCCTGCCGGGAGCTGGACCGGATCCGTGCTTTACCGCTTTACGGGGCTCTTGGATGGTTGTTACCCGACGGAAGGTGTAACACTCGATTCGGCAGGAAACGTGTACGGCGAAGCCATTGGCTGTGGTAGCAGCACGGCAGGTTCTGACCCAGGTGGGACGGTGTTTAAACTGACACCAAGTTCTGGCGCATGGATCGAGACGACACTTGCGAGTTTCCAGGATCAAGCAACGGGTCAGCAGCCCCTTGGAGGGGTCACGCTCGATTCGAAGGGGAACCTGTATGGCACGCTCTCGATCGGTGGAACGGATACTGACACCTGCCCAATCGGTTGCGGCACGGTGTTCGAGGTGGCGCCGTAGTTGCCCCAAGATTACCAGCGAACATGACGAATCTGGTGCGTCGCTTTCCCCCGATTGACGCGACCTCCGCTTTCGTACTAATCTGCGCTTACACCGGAAAGGAGGTGGTCGGATGACAAGTTCAGAAGGCAGTAGTTGCTTTACCCAAAGACCAGGTGAGGTGGCTGAGACTTAGAGCAGGTCGCTCTAAGCGGGGCTTCGGACGCGGAATTCGCAAGAACCGCGCCTGAGGCTACAGCCCGCACACTACCGGTGAGTAAGGATTGATTCCGCCTGACGCAGGTCGGTCAGGATCGCTCACAAGACGAAGCGTCTTTCAGCAGCGTCTTTGAGTAAAACCCGGAGTTGCCGTAGAGGCCACGTAGAGTGACCACCTCTTGGTCAATCCCAAACAGTCCACCGGGCGGCCCGCAGGCTTTGTTGGAATGAACCCAGCTTGTGGGCCGTTCTGTTTTCTGTGAGTCTTGAATCTCGCCGATTGGCAAGCGATGCTGCTCCTTAGTATCCTTGCCCCGTGGGCAATCTCGACGAGCTCAACGACTCCAAAGAGCGCATACGGCTGGCCAGCGCCTATGCCGGCATGAGCGATGGCGAGTTGCTCCGCCTCGCCTCGAGTCCCGACTCTCTCACCGACGCGGCCTGGGACGCGCTGGAAGACGAGCTTGACCGGCGCCATCTGGAATTGCCCGCCGAGCAACCGGCTCCGCGTCTCGATCTCCGCGAGCTCGTTCCCATCCGCCAGTTCCGCGACCTGCCCGAGGCGCTGCTCGCCAAAGGATGTCTCGAGTCGGCTGGCATCGAATGCTTTCTGCGCGACGACAACCTGGTTCGCCTCGACTGGTTCATCTCGAACTTTGTTGGCGGCATCAAGCTCTGCGTCAAGCCCGACGAAGCTGAGAAAGCACTCACCCTGCTCGACGAGCCCATTCTCGAAGGCTTCTACGTTCACGGCGTGGGACTTTACGAGCAGCCGCGTTGTCCGCGCTGCGATTCACTCGACGTAAATTTTCGGGAGCTCGATCCCGCCGCCTATCTGAGCCTGGCCGTCCGCGTCCCGATTCCTTTCCAGCGCCGCGCCTGGCGCTGCCACGCATGCGGCGCCGAGTGGGAAGACAATGAAGTCCCGGCTGAGCCTGAATCTCCCACCTAGCCATCGCTTTAGAAAATCCGGCCTGATTGGCACTCAGGAGTATGATTTCCTCCCGTGACCATGATTGACCCAGAACAGGAGCGGCGCCGGCTGGCAGAGTTCTATGCCCATGAGATGGACGGCAGCCTGGAGAAGATTGCCGCCCAAGCATACGCGCTGAGCGACATCGCCCGCGAAGCCCTTCGAGCCGAGCTCGCCAAACGGGGTCTTTCTACTCCGCTGGCCGAAAAGCCTCCAGAGGTTCCCGCCAGTCCTCACGGAGTCGGAGATCCCCCGCCAGAGCCTCCGCGGCAGCACGACCGGACCGATGGTGAATTCGCTTTTCGGCCTCGAATAACGCTTCGCAAATTTCGTGATCTGCCCGAAGCACTCGTGGCGAAATCAAGTCTGGAAGGTTCGGAGATCGATTGTGCTCTGGTCGACGAAAACGTGGTTCGATTGGACTGGCTCTGGTCGAATCTGATGGGCGGCGTCAAGCTACTGGTCGATCCTGAGGACGCCACTGCCGCGAACGACGTTCTGGCCCAGCCTATACCGGAACAACTCGATGTATCGGGTATGGGCATATACGAACAGCCGCGCTGTCCGAGTTGCGGCTCTCTGGACGTCAATTTCCGCGAGATCGCCCCTCTGGCTTACCTGTTGATGTGGGTCAACTTTCCGCTTCCCTTTCATCGAAGGGCATGGCGGTGTCACGCGTGTAATGTGGAGTGGGAAGACATACGGGGAGAAGAGCCTGAGCGGGAAGGCGGTATTCCGACAAACCATTCCGGCCCGCAACCATGATCGTCTATCGCGAAGCCACGCTGGCCGACGTTCCGGGAATGGCACAGGTACGCGCGCGCGACTGGGGATCAGAAGAATACTGGCGGGAGCGCATTGCGCTCTACCACACTGGCCAACTACATCCGCGTGAGGCTTTACCGCCCCGCATCGGCTACGTGGGTATGGACGGCGATCTGGTCGCCGGGCTTATTGCCGGACATCTGACGCGGCGTTTCGGCTGCGATGGCGAATTGGAGTGGATTTCCGTGCGCGAAGAATATCGTGGGCAAAAAATCGCGTCCCGCCTGCTGCGCCTGCTCGCCGAGTGGTTTCGCGCGCAGGGCGCCAGCTATGTCTGTGTCGACGTCGAGCCCTCCAACCGCGTGGCCCGGGCCTTCTATGCATCGCACGGCGCGGAGGATCTCAAGCCGCATTGGATGATCTGGAAAAACATTGCGCAGGTTTGCGAGTCGTCGCCTGCGGACAGAGTCGACTCAACCAGCTGACATCACACGGCCAGCTTCACTTGTCTAGTCTCGCAAATCCTTTGGCGATCACATCCTGCGTGTCCTCCGCCAGGTTCAGCGCCGGCAACTCTTCCCGTGTGAACCAGCGCACCTCCGCCGCATCGCTCGCTGCGCCTAGCTCTCCACCCACCGGACGGCACAAGAAATCGATCAGCACGTAGTGATACTGCACGCGATTCTGGGCGTCACGCAGCACTCGGTCATAGACGCCAAGCAGCTCACCCGGTTCGACGATCAATCCTGTTTCCTCGCGCGCCTCGCGTACCGCCGCCTCGCGCACCAATTCGCCGACTTCGAGCACGCCGCCTGGGATCGACCACTGGCCCTGAATCGGCGGATGCGCCCGCTTCACCAGCACCACACGCGCATCTTGCTTTTGACCTGGCTTTCGCTCTGGCTCGATGATGATCGCGCCCACGCCGACGAAGGGATGCTCTGGAAATTCTCGTTTCATCCGCAGTGTTCAGCTTGCACCACAAAATCCGGAACGAGATCTTCCTCCGGACTGGAAGGGCGATTATAGCCGCTGCTGGATCCTGCTACGGTGGCCGATGTACGGCTTGCGGCGAGCGCGCTTGCTAGAATGGCCTCGGGACAAGTATGGCCCTGGAAGAATACAAGCGGAAGCGGCGTTTCGAAGACACGCCTGAGCCTCCGCCGAAGGTCGAACTGAAGTCCGGTCATCGCTTCGTCGTGCAGAAGCACGATGCCACGCGACTGCACTACGACTTTCGCCTGGAACTCGACGGCGTTCTCAAGTCGTGGGCCGTGCCGAAGGGTCCGTCGCTCGACCCCGCCGACAAGCGTCTGGCTATGCAGGTCGAGGATCATCCCGTCTCGTATTTTGATTTCGAGGGCAATATTCCGGAAGGCAACTACGGCGCGGGCAGCGTGATGGTCTGGGACGTGGGCACGTGGCAGCCGCTCTCCCCAGTCCAGAAAGATGGCAAGTACGTTCCCGCATCTGATGCCGAAGCGGAAGCCATGCTCACCAAAGGCGATCTGAAATTCCGCCTGCAGGGCAAGCGCCTGAACGGCGATTTCGCGCTGGTCAAGATGAAAGGCCGCCGTCCCGGCAGCAAGGGCAACGAGTGGCTCATGATCAAGAAACATGATGATAAGGTCGTTGAGGGTTACGACGCAGGAGATATCGACGAGTCCGTGCTGAGCAAGCGCAGCATGGACGAAATCGCGCGAGACGCCGGTTCGCGGGAATGGAAAAGTCGTCCCGCCGGTCGCGGGAAACTGAGGGCCGCGTGGCTGGCCGATGCGGTTGCACGCCTTGATGAGAAAAAGCGCGACCAAAAAAAAAAGCAAACGCAAAGCCCAACCGCCGAGAACGCAAAGGCCGCCAAGAAAAATAAGTCAAGAAAATCGAAGTTAGCCGACGGCACGGACAAATCTTCAGCTCCATCTTCACAAGAATCCTCGTTACGCGAGTCTGCTCCAGCCGGCCTCGTCGCATTGTCTTTAGAAAAGAACAACGGAAAGTCCCCGGTTCCCTCCACGATCTCGCCGGTGAATTCAGGACCCGTCAAGCGTTCCATGCCCACGGCCGTCCATCCCATGCTCGCCGAATCAATCGAAAAGCCTTTCGACAGCGCCGAGTGGCTGTTCGAGATCAAATGGGACGGCTACCGTGCCGTCGCTTTCATCGAAAACGGAAAAGCGCGTCTCGTCTCCCGCAACCAGAACGATCTCACGCCCCGTTATCCCGAACTCAAAGACTTGCCGCAATTCATCAAGGCGAAAAGCGCTATCCTCGATGGCGAGGTCGTCGCGCTCGACGCTGAGGGTCGCGCCTCGTTTAGCCTCATGCAGCAGCGCACAGGATTTCGCCCCGGCGGTAAACGTGCCGCTGCCCGCGCGGACGTGCCCGTGGTCTACTATGCGTTCGACCTGCTCTATCTTGACGGTTACGACTGGCGCCGCATGCCGCTCGAAGATCGCAAGCAGGAACTCGCATCCATCTTCGTCGCGGGCGATTCCCTGCGCTATTCCGATCACGTAACAGAGCACGGCAAGGGCCTGTTCGAGATCGCGGCGAGCAAGGGCCTGGAAGGAATTCTTGCCAAGAAGCGCGGCAGCTTCTACGAAGAACGCCGCAGCCGCGAGTGGCTGAAGATCAAAATCCGTCACCGGCTCGAGTGCGTGGTGGGCGGATACACCGAGCCCGAAGGCAGCCGCGCCCACTTCGGCTCACTCGTGCTCGGCCTTTACGATGACAATGGACGTCTGATTCACGTCGGACAGGCCGGCAGCGGCTTCGATCAGAAATCGCTCGCAGAAATCTGGAAGATTTTGCAGAAGATCGAGAGCAGCAAAAATCCATTCTTCGGCGAAGTCGAAGCGCTACGCAGAGTTTTCTGGGTCAAGCCCGAACTGGTCGCCGAAATCGAATACGCCGAGTGGACCGGCGACGGATCTTCGGGAAAGATCGCCGGAACCAGCCCCAAATTGCGCGCCCCGGTCTTTCTCGGACTGCGCGATGATAAAGATCCCAAAGAATGCCGCTGGGAAGATGCAGTACCCAGTACTTAGTACTCGGTGCTTACTTAATATCCTTCATCGCCAGCAGCGTGCCGTAATCCCGTCCATTCGCATCCACCGCTCGCGTCACGATTCCGTTAAAGGCATCCTTCAGCTCCGGATACTTCGCCGTTAGCGCCTTCATCACGGCAACATTGCTTTGATATGCCTGGTTCGCATTCGAAGCATCTGCGGACTGATATCTCACTGCCAGATCCAGATCATTTCCCACAATCTGCGGCGCGATCGACGTCAGTTTATATGTCGCGCCATCCGCCACCAGATCCGCGGTTTTGCCGCTGACTGGAACATCAGTTGGCTGCACAGCCGAAGCCTCGTCATAAAGCTTGTCGGTCGCAAGCGTGCTCATGAAACTCAGAGGCGACGCCAGATCGCGCGCCTCCAGATAATAGAACCAGGCCGCATGCTGCTGGCCCTTGGCTTTGTATTCGCGCGCCCGCGCCACAAACCAGTCGCTGTCATGTCCGGCAACCGTCGCAGAACGTATATAAAATCCACCGATTTTCCAGTCGTTGCCTGTCTTTTCCAGAATGAGCGAGAAGTTATCCCGTCCTTGCGGCCAGGTCGCATCCACCACTACGACTCCATATTTTCCCGGCTGAAGGTTATCCAGGTAAAAAACTGCACTGTTTGCCGTCTGCCCGTTCTTGCCGAACACTCCGCAGTAAAACTCGCCATGCGCCAGCGGACCCGTACCATCCACTTCCAGCAGGAAAATCGATTTGATCGCGCCCTTTGCCTGCGCCAGTTCTTTCTGACGAACCTTGACAGCGTCCTGCACGCCGGAAAAATCCGCAGCCAAGCTGGGCGCGGTATTCTGTTGCAGGCCGGCAATATCGCCCTTCTCCGCCATATCAAATAACCGCTCTCCCGCCGTCGTGAGGGACGAGCGCGTGGCGTCATCCAGATCGCTTGACGTCTGGCAGCTTTGCGCGGCAGAGGAAACCGCAAAGGTAAAGACGAATACAAACGGCAGCAGAACGAATAACAGCAATGTCACACGCGGGAGTTTATGAGCAGTTGTTGCGGGAAGTGTCGCGATGGGCTTCGTTATAACCTGGGCACTGCGGCGCGTGTGCATGACGAACCCCGCTTTTGCACAAATTTTAGGACCACATCAATTCTAGTCCCGCCCCAAGTCCAGGACTATACAGGCTTTACCTGTAACCGGCAGAATTCGTTTTACGCCCGGCGCAAGAGCGCGGCGCAACCACGTTCTTCTGATGTGGGAAAGCGGCCCGCCCGCTCCTTTCCGGCGATTCCGGTGTAAAATGTAGTGCAGGCGGTTCTTGCGGTATCCCCCGAAGTCAAATCAGGAGAAGCGGTCCATGAGCACAGGGTCGAAAGGCACGAAGTTCCCGGTCTTCGTCTTGTGTGCGTTCGCGTTGGCAGTCGGCAGTCTGCATGCGACCGATACCGCGTCCCATAAAACCGATACCGCGTCTTCCCACAAGAAGGCGGCAAAGAAGCCGCAACTGCCTCCTCTGCCTTCCGGCCCCACGGGCCGTCCCGTTCCGCAGCTTCCGCTTGATTCCATCAAGCCACTGGCACCACAGGTGACTTTTCAGAATGGCCAGCTCACCATCGACGCTCCCAACTCTACGTTAGGCGATATTCTCCGGGCGGTAAAAAAACAGACGAATGCCGACATTGACATCCCCGAGGCAACGGATCGCGTGGTCACGCATCTGGGACCGGGCCCTGTGCGCGCGGTCATCGCCGAACTGCTGAACGGATCGCGCTTCGACTACGTGCTGGTCGGATCGCCCGAAGATCCGAACGTGCTTGCCCGCGTAGTACTGGTTCCGAAGTCCGGTCCGGACAATCCCGCGACTGCCGGACAGCAGCAGGCCAAAACCCAGGGCGGCCACACGCCCGCGGATGCAAGCGCGCAGGATTCAAGCGACGCCGACATGTCCGATGACAGCAGCAGTGCGGACGAGACCCCCATCGAACAACCCGCTGCCGAACCCGATCAATCCAATCAGTCCGACCAGCCAGGGGTGAAGACTCCGCAGCAACTGCTGCAGGAGATGCAACAGCGCCAAATGCAATTCCAGCAGCAGCTGCAGCAGCAACAACAGCAACAAGGCGGGGGACAGCCCGGCCAGAATCCCGTGCCGCCTCCCGGCATGCCTCCTGGGCGCGTACCGCCGCAGCAGCCGCCCGATCAATAAGGCGAATCAGAAAACAGGCAGGGTGTCTTGTGCGTCATCCCGAAGGCTGCGTACGAAAGGACGCAACCAGTCCAAGGGAAAACTCCGATTAGGGATTAGATGAATTACGGGCGGTTGCCGCGATCGTCGGGACGAAGCATGGTCCGTGTGGCGACCGGCGAATCTGCACTGCCCATCGTCCACTCGAGCAGTTTCCAGTCGCGATCGATCTCCGACTCGGTGATTCCGTGCGGCGAGCGCCGCAGCAGCTCCGATTCCAGCCGCGCTTCGATCAACTGCCGCAGCAGCTGCGGGGGAGCGTCTGCGCCCAACACCGAATCGGCTGAATCCACAACTTTCACCGTGTCCTCGCCCGAACGCAGCTCAAGCGTCAGACGGCCCTCAGCATCAAGATCGAGCTTCGCCTTCGATTGCTGCTTCTCCCACGCCTTGTCGATTCTCTCTGCCGAGGTCTCCGGATACGCTCCCGCGAGCAGATGCTTCAGCTGCAATTGATAGGATCGCAAATCTTCGTGATCGAGCTGGGGCTCGGGGTCGCCGCCCACCACAAATACCTTGGCATTCTGCGCCGGATTGAAGCGTCCTGATCCGGTGCCCACATAAACGGCAACCACGCATCCAGCAAAAATCGGGCTAACCACCGCGCTGGGCACGAAGTATTTCTTCGACTTGAAGAACGATTCCACCACTCCATGCACGGCTGCGCTGCGCGGCGCGCTGCCCGGGACCTGCGCAATCACCAGGCGGGAGAAGTGCAGGGCCGGATGCCGGGCGCCGTATTTGGTCAGCGTCTTCGCCATCTGCTTCGGCGTGCTGATGCCCACGTCCGCCACTACGCTGCGATGCAGCGCCTTTGGATAATAAAAGTTGATGATGTCTTTGGCGAAGTCGGCGCAGTTGCGCGAGACAGTGTGGAAATGCGAGACGTTGGGCGAAGAATTCAGCTTTTGAATCAACGCCTCATCCTGCTCGGGCGAGGTCTCGACCTCGAACCCATAGATGGCGCGGTCATATGACGATCCCACCAGCTCGTACCAGTTGCCGCCCGGAGCCTCTCCGTCCCTACGGTCCGGTACGATCGCTTCCAGATGCTTCCGCCGGTATTGATCGCGCAGAAATGCCGTCATCTTGGCGTCGGCGAACAACGGCACATCCTCGGCACGATCGACTGCATAGAGGTAAGGAATCAGTGGAATCGCCACCCAATCGTAGCCGCCCACACCGTCATACCGGCTGAGCACCACGCCGGTCTCACCGGGAGCGCAGGGGCGCAGAACCAGCGGCGTCTCCGCGCACACGTTCGACAAATAGACCGCCGCATGCCCGGTCGCCGTGAAAAATCCCAATTTGCCGTACGGTTCTTCCAGAAGAAGGGTAGCCGAAGCGTTCGCCAGCGAAGCACACGTCAGCATCAGCAAAATGCAGAAGAGACGAGCGAAAACGGGCGGGACTGATCTTGCGTTGTCGCGCCGCATTGGTTGGATGTGGCGTGAAAGCATAGTTACCCCAGACAGAATTCTAACTTCCCTATTAAGAACCCTTTAGCGGAAGAATAGTTGCTGAGAATCGGAAAAACCAGTTACGGAAGTTTCACCAATTTGGCTTGGGGAAAGCCCTGACGCAAGGCGAAATAATGGCGAATGTAAGATCTCTTTTCGGTTACAGATTTGGAACCCGTTCGTAGCGTTATTTTATCAGGTTTGCGATTCAATCCGGCGTTTCGCCCAAAGCGAGCTCTCCCTTACGTTTTCATCGTCGTCCTTCGCCATTTCTTCGAGAATGGGCAAGAAGTCGCGATTCCCGCCATTCCCCATGGCGATGGCAGCATTCCGGCGCAGCCCGGACCGCTTCGCCCTCCGCAGCGGCGATCCGCGGAAAGCTGACCGGAACTCGTCTTCCGACATCTCCGCCAGCCACTCCAGCGCCGGATTCACCATCCCATCTCTCGCCTCGAACTCGCGCGCAGCCGTTACCGGCGCCTTGCGATTCCAAGGGCACACATCCTGGCAGATGTCGCAGCCAAACACGTGTCGCCCAATCTGCGCCCGGAACTCCTCCGGAATCTTTCCGCGCTTTTCAATCGTGAGATAGGCAATGCAGCGGTTTGAATCCAGCTGATAGGGCGCAACAATGGCATTGGTGGGGCAGGCTTCAATGCAGCGCGTGCACGTGCCGCAACGATCGGGAGCGGGCAAATTCGCGGCAGACAAATCGGCAGTGATCTCGAGCGCAGTCAAAATTACGCCCAGAAACAGCCACGAGCCTTTTTTCTGATTGATAAGGCAGGTGTTCTTGCCAATCCATCCCACACCGGCATATTTGGCAAAGACCCGTTCGACAATTGGCCCGGTATCGACATAGCAACGCGTCGTCAAGCCCTGCGCGGCGACTGCGTTCTGCAGAGTTCCCTCCACCTGCCGCAAACGTCTCATCACTGCATCGTGATAATCCTCGCGGCTCCAGGCGTAGCGCGAAATCCATGCTGTTTTGGAGCATTCCCGATCGGGATCTCGCACCTGGGTCGAATAAGGATGCCCGGTGTTGTAGTTGATCGCGCACACGATCACGCTGTGCGCCCAGGGCGCGACTCTTGCGAGAGACGCACGCTTCAAATCGCCGCGCTCGTCGCGGGCTTCCATATACTTCATTTCGCCGGCACGGCCGGCCGCAATCCACTCGGGAAAGTATTTGTGCTCGGGCGCATCCGCGGCCGGAGCAATACCGCACAAATCAAAGCCTGCATCCGCGGCGGCGCGTTTGATCAGATCTGCGACTTCGGCATTGATAGCGACCGGCATTGTCTTCGACAGTAAGTCCGATTGCGGATTTCAGCTTTTAGATTGCAGATTTGCAGGCAGACTGCGTTCGGCGTTGCGAATCTTCAATCTGAAATCTTCATCTTCCATCTTCCCAAACTGGCATCCCGAATCAGGAATCTTCAGATTTTTCTGCGATAACTCTTGCGCCCACAAACTCAGAGTATTACCTTGCCGTAACAGAGTCACGCATCTTCCCTGCGCGTTCTCCCAACCCGGGTGCAGTAAATCCGAGCAAAGAATTTGCAAAGGAGAATCGCCGATGCCACTTATTTTCGCAGCCACAATTGTCGACAGCGCAAATCTCTGTGATCAATGAAAGCACCGTTCTGACTGATGCTGAAGTCAATTCCGTCGTGGCCGCACTGCAACAGCAGGTCACTAATGACTTCCGTCCGGTCTGGGGCACCGACGCCGAACTGACCATGATTCCGCAGGGCTCGCAGCCGCCTGCCGGCAGTGGGTGGCTCGCCATCCTTGACGACCCCGATCAGGCAGGCGCCCTCGGCTATCACGACCTCACACCCGACGGCCTGCCTATCGGCAAGGTCTTCGCCGACAGCGATCTCAAAGCGGGCACTCCCTGGAGCGTCACCGCCAGCCGCGAACTGCTCGAAATGCTCGCCGATCCCAACATCAACCTGAGCGTGCTGGTGCAGAACAGCTCGAACGGCAGTACCACCACCGGCATGCTCTACGCCTACGAAGTCTGCGATGCCTGCGAAGACGATAGTTTCGGTTACCAGATCAACAATATCCTGGTTTCCGACTTCGTCTATCCGACCTGGTTTGAAAGCTTTCGGGCGCAGGGCACGCAATTCGATCACATGAAGCAAATCAGAAGTCCGCTCGAGTTGCTTCCCAACGGCTACATCGGAGTTTTCCAGATCAACAATGGCAGTGGGTGGCAACAGCAAACTGCCGAGAAGCACCCAACCAACTTGCGTCATCGCGGGCACGTCGGCTGCCGCCGCGAACGTCGTTCCATCCCTCGCACTGAATGGCTGACGAGCCTGCCTCAGCGCAAGATTACGCACAACGCACAGCAATACCTGCAGCACCTGCAGACGCTTCATCGCCGCAAGCCAGCGGCATGACGTCTGCATTTTTCCCCATCGTGCCCCGCGCAAGCGGGGCTTTTTTCATGCGCACATCCGCATTATGGATTCGTTCGTGCTGCAAGAGAATCTCGCTAGGCTCCGGCCGCTGAGTGTTTTCTGCTAATCATTCAGCTTGCACCGATTGGGAGGGCCCTGTCCGGTCGCTGACAAATCTTGACACAGGGGTATAATTTTCGTTCAGGTATGCCGGCTTATCGTTACGCTCTGGTGGCGTATGTAAAGGGTCCCGCGGGAGAGTTCGTGGAGAATCTCCGCCGCGAGTTGCATCCCGATCTGCCTCATCTGGCGGCCCATCTGACCTTTCTGCCGCCGCGTCCACTTCACGGCAGCGAAACGGCGGCGCTGCAAACCATTGAGCAACATTGCGGGCAGGTCGAACCGTTTGAGATCAACCTGGGAAGCGTGGAAACATTTACTCCGGCCACGCCTACGATATATATCCGCGTCGATGGCGCGGCTTCACGGATGTGCGAACTCCACCGGCAGCTGAATTCCGAGGCGCTCGCCTATCAGGAAGAATGGCCTTACATTCCGCACCTGACCATCGCAAAAATGAGCTCTGAGCAACTGGCCCTCGATGCCCTGAGACTCGCGTCGGAGCGTTGGGAGCGCTACATGGGAAGCCGCCGTATTCTTCTGGATCGGCTGACTTTCGTTCGCGAGGATGCCCAGAACTGCTGGGTCGATCTGGCGCCGGTCCGCCTGGGAAGCTCCTTGGTCTCACGATAGCCTTTTTTTCAAACGCCATGCCGATCGTACTTGGCTCGAACGCACTCCCGTAATCGCACTGCGGTTACTCGCGCCACGCGTGCATGGCCCTAAGTACATTTCCCTTGCGTGCGTTGCATTGCCCATCTTGCGGCTGTAGATAAAGGAGTAGGCAAGCAGCCGGGCATCCCGCCAAAAGCCGCTTCTGTCGCGGGTTTTCGGGAATGGATTTTCGGCGACGGGGGAGACACCGCATGCAGATCGGAGTTTACGGTTCGGGATATCTGGGAACGGTAATTTCGGCATGCCTGGCGGATTTCGGAACTCCTGTTTCGTGCTGCCATCCCGATCGGACGCGCATGGTCGAGATGGCCCAGGGCAACATCCCATTTTTTGAGAAGAATCTGAAGGAAATCATTCGCCGCAACGTTCGCGCGGGACGGTTGGCTTACTCCACCGACATTGAATCCTTCGCACGCAAAACGCAGGTGATTTTCCTGGCTGAAGACAAAGCCGATAATCTCAACGATATTGCCGTGCGCATCGCACGTCTGGCACCCAAGCCTCCGATCCTGACCATCGTAACGCCGGCTCCGGTCGGAACCGCGGCCGCGCTTGAAAAAAGCTTGCAGGGCGCCGGTCTGCAGGCGCTGATCGTGGCCCAGCCCATGTTCTTTACCGACGGCTGCGCCGTCGAAGATTTCAACTGGCCCGACCGCCTGATTCTGGGAACGACCTCGAACGAGGCGGTGCAGGTGTTAAAGCAGATTTTTCATCCGCTGGTGATGCGCGGCGTGCCCGTGATCGTCACCAATCAGGCGACGGCGGAATTGGTTCGTGAGTCGGCCACCGCGTTCGTGGCAACGAAGATCTCCTTTATCAACGAAGTTGCAGCGCTCTGCGAGCGCGTGAATGCCGATGCCGTCAGTCTGGCGCTTGCGCTTGGCCTCGACAAAAAGATTGCGCCTCGCTGCCTGCAGCCTGGCGCAGGTATGGGTGGAGTCTTCGCTGAGTCCGACATGAATGCACTGGTGGAACTGGCGCAGGTGCACGGCGTGCCGCTCAAAGTTCTGGATGCCGCGCGTGACGTCAATGAGACGCTCGCCGAACGCCTTGTCGACAAGATCGCAGTGGCCCTCAACTCGGTCGAGAACAAGGACGTCGGTATCCTCGGTCTGGCTTTTAAGCCCAACACGAACTCTGTGGCTGGATCTTCATCGCTGCGGCTGGCGCAAACCCTGGTCTCGAAGGGCGCTCGCGTGCGCGCCTACGATCCAGTCGCGATTCCTGAAGCGAAATCGCGGCTCGATGTTCCAGTACGCTTCTGCGATTCTGCCTACGCCACGGCTGAGGGTTCCGATGCCCTCGTAGTAGGCACGGGCTGGCCGGAGTTCCGCGCACTCGATTTCGATCGCATCAAGCACCTGCTCAAGAAACCCGTTATCGTCGACACCAAGAACCTGCTCGACGCTACTCGCCTGCGTGCTCTCGGCTTCGAATACGTCGGCGTGGGAAGAGGATAGGGTAGCGTCTAGTTCATCAGGAATTTCTGCTTGTTCCAGCAGTCGGCTTCCGTGCGAGTCTACGTGTCTTGAGACGGGATATTACGGCCAGACTGCTTCGACTATGGGGTCTTTCGCAGAAGCTATCACACGGGCATTGCGCGCGCCAGGATACGATCCCCAGAGCTCGCTGTGGAACTGGATGCGTTCCAGCGCCCGGTCAATCACGGCTTCGAGTTCGTGAAAGTATTTCACTTCGCGTCCCTTGGCGAGACGGCGCTTAGCTTCTTCCGGACTGACCCAGGTGGGTTTGCGATTGGCCTCGGCCGGCTTACGCATCTGGTGGACTTCCATCAGGAAGGCCTTGACCACAAACTCCTGCACGCCTCCCGGCTGCCAGAAGACTCCCTTGGAATGTAAGTACAGGTGAAAATGGCGGGGTTCGATGGTGCCAATCGCGCCGGCTTCTTCCGCCGCTTCGCGCTCGGCGGCCTGGCTGTGGGAGAGTTTGGGATCGGTCGACCCCTTGGGGAAAGTCCACTTATTGCCGCCATTGGTGTTGACCAGCAGGAATTCGATCGCGGTGCCGCGCCGGCGGTAGCAGATCGCAGCGACCTGAAGTGGCAGCGATTTCGCAACGCGGGCTGAACCCATGGCAGCGACCCTCCTGACTATTAGATTACAGGCAAGATATTTCAGCAGTATGAATGTGCAACAAAAAATGTGCAGTCAGGTGGTTACGAAAGGGTTACCCGGGCCTACAACCCGCGCCCATACAGGGGAATCACCGCACCGGTTACATCCTTTCCCGCGTCGCCGGTGAGCCACAAGATAAGGCTGGCAATCGAAGCGGGGTGCACCCACTCAGAGATGTCGGCGCCGGGCATGGCTGCGCGGTTGGCCGGAGTGTCGATGGTGCCGGGCAGGATGACGTTCGCGGTAATGCCGGCATCCTTGTTTTCGATTGCGACGGTGCGAATAAGCGAGACCAATGCGGCTTTCGACGCGCTGTAGGCTCCAACGCCGGCCCCCGGTTCCTGGGCGGCGCGGCTACCGATGGCGATGATGCGTCCGGATTGGGCCGCGCGCATGGGAGGGATGACGGCGCGCAGAACATGAAATGCCGCGTCGACGTTCATCGCGAACATGTTCTGGAAAGTCGCGTCGTCGATCGCGGCGATTGGCTGGCCGCCGGCGAAGCCGCCGACGAGGTGAGCCAGCACATCGATTTTTCCGAAGTGCGCCAGAATCGTCTCGACCGCCTTCTTGGCCGCGTCCAGACTATCGAGCGAGGCAGGAAGCGCGGTGAAGTGAGGATGGTCAAAGTCTGACGTCCCGATTTTCGGTGCGAGACCAATGACCGTGAATCCCGCGTCCAGCAGGGCTTTTGTGACGTGGGTGCCGATCCCTCCGTTGGCGCCAGTCACGAGTGCGATTCTTCCAGGCATTTCTTTCGCCGCCTCCCGGGTCGTTTGCGTAGTTTGAGACAACGAGGGAAAGATGAGACAAACAGCTTGTTGGATTCAGGTGATGCCAACGGCGCCTGCCATGTCGATATCTGCAGAGTCCCCTGCGAGCTGAACTCGAACCTTCCGCGTGCTGGTGTAGAATTACAGAGGCCCCCTCGCCGGGGTATACAGTGTCGATTACATCGAACCGGCGGGATTCTTCCAAGTCGGGACGTGGCTCAGCCTGGTAGAGCACTCGCTTGGGGTGCGAGGGGTCGGCAGTTCAAATCTGCCCGTCCCGACCATTCTCTCTATTCTCCATCCTCACCGTCCCGTTCTTCGTTCCTGGTTCCTGTTCGTAGAGAGCAGGAACAGGATCACCACCACTGCGGCCGGCACGCTCCAACCGAGTCTGTAATGGAGACTCTCGTGTGCGGGATTAAGCGCGTTTACCACTAAGGCGATGACCGCACACGAGACGTAGAAAATCACCCACGCTCGCTGCCAACGTTGAGCGCGTTTCGCGATGAAGGCGCGCCGCTCTTCTTCTGTCAGCCCGGGGCGAAGGGTTAGGCGGTCAAGTACGAACAGGATTCCTGCGGCCAGTCCGACCACGATCGTCATAAACCTGACGATTGTCAGAACTTCCAACATCGTTGTTACTCCAAATCTCTCCAGTTGGGGCCGATGCCCATTTCGACGAGAAGCGGCACGGTTAGCGGATGGACCTTTTCCAGTTGCTCGCGAACCAGGGTGCGCATGATGTCGAGTTCGTTCTCTGGGAGTTCGAAGACCAGTTCGTCGTGCACTTGCAGGGTCATACGCGATTTCAGTCCGCGTTCGAGGATGGCGGCATCGATGCGGATCATGGCGATTTTGATCAAATCCGCCGCTGTTCCCTGCAGCGGAGTGTTTACTGCGGTTCGCTCGGCAAATCCGCGCTGGTTGGCGTTTTTGCTGTTAATGTCGGGAATGGGCCGCACGCGGCCGAAGAGCGTTTTTACTTTCAGATCGCGGCGGGCTTCTTCGAGCGTCCGGTCGATGAAGGCGCGCACCCCGCTGTACTTCTCAAAATAATTGGTGATGAACTGCTTGGCTTCTGACGGTTCGATGCCGAGATTTTGAGAGAGGCCGAACGCGGAAAGACCATAAACAATCCCGAAATTCACGACCTTGGCCTGGCGCCGATGGTCGGCGGTAACCATGAGCGGAGGCACGCCGAAAACCTGCGAGGCGGTCAGCGTGTGAATGTCGTCGCCGCGACGGTAGGCTTCGACCAGCAGCGGATCACGCGAAAAGTGGGCCAAGAGCCGCAGTTCGATCTGCGAATAGTCGGCGGTGAGCAGCACGTGTCCAGGATCGGCAATAAATGCCGCACGGATGCCGCGCCCAAGTTCGGTACGGATGGGAATGTTCTGCAGGTTGGGATTCGCCGAAGAGAGTCTCCCGGTTGCGGTTCCCGTCTGGCCAAAAGTCGTATGCAGCCGACCAGTGGCAGGGTTAATCAGCGTCGGCAGCGCATCGACGTAAGTCGATTTCAGCTTCGTGAGCTGCCGGTAGTCGAGCACCATGCGGGCGATGGGATGGTTCTCTGCGAGCTCTTCGAGCACATCGACCGCGGTTGAAATCGTTTTGCCCTTGCCGTATTTCACAGGCTTGGGAAGATTCATGCGGTTGAAGAGAACATCGCCCAGTTGCCGGGGCGAACTCACGTTGAATTCCATGCCGGCTGCTTCAAAAATCTCTTTCTGCTTGCCGGCTATTTCGCGTTCGAGTTCGCCCGACATGCGCGAGAGGGCGCTGGTGTCGATCTTTACTCCCGCCTGCTCCATACGGGCGAGGACGGGGACGAGAGGCAAATCGATCTCGTTGTAGAGCTTCAATAAATTGGCCTGCTCAACCTCATCACGCAGCGCGACGGCGAGCCGACCGGTAATGTCGGCAGATTCAGCGAGCGTTCCGGCCAGCTTCAGATTGAAGCGGCGCAGGGCAACGTCGGGCAGACGGTGCGAAGAATAGGTGGGATCGAGCAAGTAGGAGTAAAGCATGGGATCATGCTGCACGCCGGCAAGCGTGATTCCGGCTGGGTGAAGGGCGTGGATGGCCGCCTTGTAATCGTGAATTGACTTATAGATTTTGGCACTCGCCAAAATCGTCCGTAATTTTTCCGCGGCCGGGCCGCGGTCGATTGGCGTGCTTACGGCCGAGCCTGCCGACGAAGAGATCGCGACGCTCGGTAATCCAACCGTCGGAGATGCAGGCAGTTCTTCTATCAGCGACAGTTGGGCGTCGTGCAGCGGAAGTTGCGCTTTGACTTTGTTGTCGTCAGGGGCAAACTCATCTGCGGTCTCATTTTCTTTGTCGCCAGTTTCCGCGGATGATTCCGGTTGCTCGATGGCGATGGCGAGGGCCCCGTTGGCCGCGACGGATTTCAGCACGGCTTCGATGTCCTCCGCGGATTTCGCCTCACTGTAGTGGGCCTCAGTTACGGCAACCACCGGCAACAACTCTTTCAGAAGTGAAGTGAATTCCAGTTCGGTGAAGAGGGCACGCAGGTCATCGACATTCGGATCGCCGACCCGCATCGAGTCGATATCGAGTTCGATCGGGACATGGGTGTCGATCGTCGCCATGCTCTTACTGAAGAGGATCGTCTCGCGATTATTGAGCAGCGATTCGCGGTATGTCTTTCGTTCTACTTCCGCAGCTCGTTCCAGCGCCTGCTCGACCGTGCCGAAGCGCCTGATGATTTCAACGGAGCCCTTATCGCCGATGCCGGGAGCACCAGGAATGTTATCGATGGAGTCGCCACGCAGCGCCATCACATCGATGACGCGCTCGGGCGGAACGCCGAGAATTTCTTCGACCTTCGCCGCATCGCAAATCAAGTTGTCCTTCGGCGGATTCAGAATGTGAACTTGGTCGTTGACCAGCTGCATCATGTCCTTGTCGCTGGAAACAACATAGACCGGGTGCGATGCTTCCGCAGCTTTGCGGGCGAGCGTGCCAATGACGTCGTCGGCCTCAAAGCGTGCCACTTCGAGGATCGGGATGCGATAGGCCTCCAGCGCCCGCCGAATATAAGGAACCTGTTGCGCGAGATCTTCGGGCATGGCCGCGCGGTTGGCTTTGTAGCCTTTGTATTCGATTTCGGTAAAGGTTTGCGTTTTGATGTCGAACTTACGGATGGTCGTTACAGCCTCCGCCCGTTCGTCGCGAAAGGTTGGCCCGGCAACATCGAAGACGGCGGCGAGGTACTGCGGAGAAAAATCGTCGCGCAGCTTCCGGAGCATGTTGACGAAGACATAGATGGCGGCGGTGGGAAGGCCGTTTTTGGTCGACATGGGCCGCTGCCGCGCCATGGCATGATAGGCGCGGAAAATAAACGACATGCTGTCGATAAGAAAAACGCGTCCATTATCGGACAAAGGCGGAACCGGTCGAGGCTCAGTTCTCTCGATGGGAGCCGCGGCGAACGCGAGATTCGATGATTTCTTACGAGCAGGCAACAGCCTAGTGTAGCAGCAGCATGGCGCTAGAAATCGAGGCGGAAGTCGGCCTCTACAGCAAGCTTTTTCTGCGCGTTCGAGCCATTGCGGAAAACGAGGTAGTACTTCTTCGGTTTGTCGAAAGTTGGCGGCAGGGTGAAGTTGACTTCCTGATTGCGAGATCCGCTGGCCGAGAACAGTTCATCGATCGGACGCTGGCGGAGAAAAGCGGAAAATTGCTGTTCGTCCAGAAGAAGGAACTCCACCTCAGCGTCGTCATCGGAGTAATCGCCATCCCGATGAATAAAAGAGCTATACGTTCCATGCAGCTGGGGAGTAGAAGCGTGAGCGGGAATTTCGAAAGAAAGGTTGGTGGCATTGGACAAGGGGAAAGTCGTGTGCAAAATGGACTGGCTACTTCCTGAGGTAGAGTTTGCGGCGAGGTCGGAAGCAACCATCCTGCGAACGGGAATGGGATGGGTGACGGCTTCGGCCGATTGATTCGATGAGTGCTGCGATACGTAATCGGCAAGAGGGCCGGCGATGGTGACCATCTCACGCGCCTGAGTCTCTTCGGCGTACTCAATGTGAATGTCCGGAGGCTGCGAGGTCGCCGGAGGTAAGGGGATCGCTGAGATTGGAACGGCCCTGCGATGGTTCCATGCGAGTAAGCCGATCAGGATCACGACAAAAACGGTTGCCAGCAACTCGAGCACACGCCTCATAATCACGCCCCTGCCAATAGTAGTGGGACGAAATGCACGTGCCAATAATCTGGCGCAGCCGTGGCGTTACTTCGGTTTGCCATACTCGGTATTGAAGTGAAGTTGAATCTCGCCGCAGGTGCCCTGCTCGGGGGAATAAACGACGCACGTGTCGAAAGGCCGCGAGTACACATGGAGGCTGACGGCACGCTCACCGAGGTCGCGAGGATTCAGGACCCTGTGGACGGGATCGGCGGGATCGACGGCGCAGGGCTGCGAGATGTTCATCTCGACGGTGTTGAGAGGTTCGAGCCGGCAGCGGCCGCCTTGCAGATCCTGATCAACGAGATGAAAGTTTTCAACCAACAGACGCCCGATGGGGACAGCCATCCAGCAGTTCTGATCGCGATGGTTGTGCACAGAACTGACCTGGCCGATCTCCCAGCAGATGGCCATAAGCTCATAGAGAGGCGTGCGATCGATCAGATTGCGCGTGTAGTGCTGGCGGTCCCAGGTAAGGTAGGGGCCGAGAGATTCAGCGTTGACGGGATTGTCTTGAAGAAACCGGCGAATGGGCTCGATGGGAGAAAATGCCGACTCGGGCAATTGCCGAAGACCTGAAACTAACTTGTCGATGGGAATTGTTTTGGCTGCTGTAATCATGATCGTTGTCAGATCGAGAGTCGCAGATCGATCAGGTCTCCATCGTTCTTAGATTTGGGCTGACAATCAGGCGGGCTTCGGTGGCACGTTGCACGTCATCGGCGGTAAGGCCGGGCGCAACTTCTTCCAGCACAAGTCCGTCTTTGGTGACCCGGATGTAAGCCATCTCGGTGGCGATTGTATCTACGACGCGAACACCGGTGAGGGGCAGTGTACATTTCTTCAAGATTTTCGGAGCGCCCTCGCGAGTGGTATGCTCCATGGCAACCACCACGCGGCGAGCGCCGGCGACCAGATCCATCGCTCCGCCCATGCCTTTGACCATTTTTCCGGGGATCATCCAATTGGCGAGGCTGCCGGTTTCGTCCACTTCCATGGCGCCCAGGACGCTGAGATCGATGTGGCCTCCGCGAATCATGGCGAACGAATCTGCACTCGAGAAATACGCTGTGCCTGGCATTTCGGTGACGGTCTCTTTGCCGGCGTTGATCAGGTCGGAATCCTCCCGTCCCTCAAATGGATAAGGGCCGATGCCGAGCATTCCGTTCTCCGACTGCAGGATAACTTCCATTCCGGCAGGCACGTAATTGGAAATCAGAGTTGGCATGCCGATGCCGAGATTCACGTAGAAGCCGTCGCGCAATTCGCGGGCAATGCGCTTCACGATTCGCTCACGCTTGTCGATGTCTTTGCCGGGCTTGTTCATATTCGCTTGTTGGATGTCGAGAAACCCAAGGCTGAAGTCAGCGTTCTGGCTCGGTACTCGGTATCAGGTACTCGGTACTGCTCTCCGCACTGTTCTTTTCTCAATGCGGCGCTCGTACAGCTCACCCTGAAAGATTCGCTTCACGTAAACCGAGGGCGTGTGAATCTCGTCGGGATTCAACTCTCCAGCATCGACCAGATGCTCGACTTCGGCAATCGTGATCTTCGCCGCGGTTGCCATCATGGGATTGAAATTCCGCGCGGTCTTGCGATAGACCAGATTTCCGCGTCGATCACCTTTCCAGGCCTTCACAAATGCAAAGTCTGCAGTAAGGGCGCGCTCCATGACGTACAAGCGGCCCTCGAATTCGCGAGTCTCTTTACCCTCGGCCACGATCGTGCCCACGCCTGTCGGAGTAAAGAACGCCGGAATGCCGGCACCTCCGGCCCGAATGCGTTCAGAAAACGTTCCTTGCGGGACAAGATCGAGCCGGATTTTTCCTTTCAGGACCATTTCTTCGAGCAGCTTATTCTCGCCCACGTAAGTTCCAATGTGACGGGCGATCTGGCCAGCAGACAGTAGCAAGCCATTGCCAGCGCCGTCGACACCGGCATTGTTGCTGATGGTGGTGAGGTTTTTGGTGCCCTTGCGCACCAGAGCACGGATCAGGTTTTCCGGCATTCCACAGAGGCCGAAGCCGCCAATCATGATGCTGGCGCCGTCGAAGACATCGCGAATTGCCTCATCCGCATTGGCAACAACTTTGTTCATCGCGAAAGAATTTTAACGGATTACGACATCGAAGGACAGGGAAACACGCCTGAGCCGGACAGTGCGAAGATTTATGTCAGGTAAAAAAACCACCGGGAATGTGCTGCGCTTTTTTGTAACCAAAGTGAAATGCGATGACCGTCGCGAGCATGACCAATAACGAAGCGGAAACAATCAGTGCCACAGCTTTCTTTACCCGCGAAGGGACATTCTGAGACCGAGCGAGCGCGAGAAGAAGGAGACAGGCGGGAAGCAGAACCGGGATACAGAACGCGTAGCCGGCCTCGGCAACTACCCCAAGAAGCAGCAGGGTGAATGCTTCCGGCAATGTGGCAGATTCGCCGATTGCTTTCCCGCTCTCATGAAGAAGCACGAAGCTGCAAAAGAGGAGAGCAGGGCTGAGGGCCGCACATCCAATCAACAGGTTTAGTCGCACCAACCAAGCGCCAGAACCGCGGTATCGCAACACGGATTCGGATTGAGAACTCACTTCTTACGTGCCGGAACCGTCTTCCTCAGTTGATGCGCATGTTCAAACTCGTCGGCTAACTGGCGAGTGGCAAGATTCTCGCGAATGTGTGCCAGCCGCTGCTCGACCTTCCACAAGGCATCTTCCAGATTTTTCTTATTACTGATGGCGATGTCTCGCCACATCGAGTATGGACTGGCAGAGATACGCGTCATCTCCTGCAAAGCTCGGCCGCCGGCGGGCAGGAGCGGGGCCTCGGCGCCGAATTCCTCCACCAGCGCTCCGGCAAGGGCAGTTGAAATCATTTGGGGAACGTGGCTGATCCAGGCGCACAGGCGATCGTGCTCTTCGGCAGGCAGGACCGCGATGCGCGCACCGATCTGATCGATCCAGCCTGCGTATTCAGCAAACAAGCCGTCGTTGAGATTTTGTCCAGCAAAAGGTGTAAGAAACCATACAGCATTTTGAAACAAATCTGCATCGGCGAACTCGACTCCGCTCAACTCTTTTCCCGCCATCGGATGTCCGGGAAGGAAGCGCCTCGCGGCGTTCTTACCGAAAACTTTTTGTGCGCGTTCCACCACGGCTGCTTTTGTGCTGCCAACGTCGGTGAGCAGAGTTTTGGCCGGGAGAGCAGGACCAACACGCTCGACGAGATCGACAATGGCGAGAACCGGAGTGGCAAGCACAACAATCTGACTTCCCTGGATCGCGTCTCCAGGATTGGGAGAGCCGCCGTCGATGGCGCCACACATGCGGGCTTTCTCGAGGGTGGAGTCGCGATCGCAGCCCACAATACGGCCAGCGAATTTCTTCTTGCGCAGCGCGAGACCGAAAGATCCGCCAATCAAGCCAGTCCCGATGATCGTGATTTGACGAATCGGCATAAAGAAATTGAGTCATTGAATCATTCAGCCATTGAACCATGGAAAACCAAAGAAATGATTCAATCTCTCACCCACTAGATCGTTCTCCCTACGGCCGGGGCGATGATTCTCAACTCGTCCATCAATTTGGCGAACTGCTCCGGGAACAATGACTGGGCGCCATCCGACAAAGCTTTATCGGGATTGCAATGAACCTCGATCAGGAGCGCGTCGGCCCCGGCGGCGATCGAAGCGCGTGCCATGGGCGCAACCTTATCGCGGCGACCCGTACCGTGGGAGGGATCAGCCGTCATAGGCAGATGAGAAAGTTTGTGGATGATGGGAATCGCGGAGATGTCCATGGTGTTGCGTGTGTAAGTTTCGAAGGTGCGAATTCCGCGCTCGCACAGAATGACCTCGTAGTTTCCGCCGGCCATGATGTATTCGGCAGAGAGCAGAAGCTCTTCAAGAGTGGCCGCAATTCCGCGCTTGAGCAGCACCGGTTTTCGTATTTTGCCAAGTTCGCGCAGCAGATTGAAATTCTGCATGTTGCGGGCGCCCACCTGCAGAATGTCGACGTACGGCAGCATCAGCGGAATCTGGGAAATCTCCATGACCTCGCTGATCACCAGAAGCTTGTATTTTTCACCAGCCTCGCGCAGGAGCTTAAGCGCTTCTTCGCCATGTCCCTGGAATGAGTAGGGAGAGCTGCGAGGCTTGAAAGCGCCGCCGCGCAAGACTTTCGCGCCGGCCTTGGCCACCGATTCGGCAGTCGACAGAATCTGCTCGCGCGACTCGACCGAGCACGGCCCCGCCATCACAATGATTTCGTTTCCCCCAACGGCGATGTTATTCGGCAGCCGGACAATCGTTCCCTCCGGACGAAAGCTTCGCCCGGCCAGCTTGTAGGGCGAACTGATGCGGTGGACTTCCTGCACTCCCGGCAGCAACTCAAGATTGCGGATATCGAATTCAATGCCCGAACCGACCGCGCCGAGCACGGTCATGCGCGCCCCGGTCGAGCGGTGTACTTCAAATCCCATCCTGACGAGGTGATCGATCACCTGCTGAATCAGCGCCTCTTCCGCGCCTTCCTGCATTGCAACAATCATAGAAATCCTTCAGCAATGAGTTGTGAGCAATGAGCGATGAATTCTTACGCTACGATTGCTCAGACCTCGTCGCTCACTCCTTATTAATCATTTACATCCGAATCCAGTTCTGTTTCCGCGTCAGCGGATGCGGCCGGCGTTGTTACGATTTCTTCCTTCTGAATGTTGCGCATCACATCGATAATGCGTTCATAAATTCTCACCAGATCCCGCCCCGGCAACGGGCCACGATTCGCTGCCTGCACATTTTCAAAGACGGCGCGCTCGCGATCGGGCTCGTAAATTGGCATGGCAGTGTCACGCTTGAGCTTTCCAATAGCGACAGCCGCCCGGGCACGCTCGCTCAACAACGCAACCAGCTTGCGATCGACTTCATCAATTTTCTTTCGCCAGTCTTCGATATCCATGGAAATAAGCCGACAAGCTTCAGCTTTCAGCGTCGAACGAGAGACTTTTGACTGCCGCAGCGGAAGTCACTTTAATCGTCGCGCACCCACTTGACCTTCAACGTCGGGAGCGCCGACTGACGGCTGAAGATTACCAGTCAACAGCTGTTTCACAAAATCTCCTACAGCTGCAGCCTCCCGCCCCGGATTGCGCTCGATAGTGTCGACGATTGCGCTGCCGACGACAACCGCGTCAACGAATTCGCTGGCTTCAGCGAACTGTTCGGCATTCGAGATGCCGAATCCCAACGCAATGGGCAACTTCGTTACGCGTCGCAGGCGTTTCACAAGGTTTCTCGCATCGTCGGCAACCTGTTGACGAGTACCGGTCACGCCTGTGCGCGAAACGGCGTAGACAAATCCTCGGGAAGCTCCAGCGATGCGCCGCAAGCGCTCGTGGGGACTGGTTGGAGCCGCAAGAAATACTGGAGACAGATCGTGGGCTTCCATTGAAAGTAAGTATTCGTTCGCCTCCTCGACGGGAAGATCTGTCACCAAGGCTCCATCGACACCCGCAGCACGTCCAACTTTACAGAATTTTTCGACTCCCATGCGGAGGATCGGGTTGAGATACGAAAACACGATCAACCCTGTCGACTGCGCCTGCTGGCGAATTTCCGCCGCCAGCGTGAGAACCTGTGGAAGCGAAGTTCCTCGCTTCAGGGCGCGTTCACTGGCTCGCTGGATTACAGGCCCGTCCGCAACCGGATCGCTGAAAGGCACGCCCAGCTCGATAACATCTGCGCCAGCGTCGATTGCCGCGAGAATGATTTCTCGCGTTGTGGCGAGATCGGGATCGCCGCAGGTCACGTAGGCTACCAGCGCCGGCTTGTTGTAAAAAGTGAGAGGCATAGGGCTTGAGATTGAAGATTCCAGATTGACCGACCGCGCGAGAACGCCAGATCAAGTCCGCAGTCGGGAATCTGCGATCTTCAATCGATCTTCAAATTCTCCCGCAGTATCCCGATATCTTTATCGCCGCGACCCGAAACGTTCACAATCACGACGTCTGACTTCTTCATCTTCGCCGCGCGCTTGACGACTTCTGCTACCGCGTGCGCGGATTCAAGCGCGGGAATAATACCCTCCGTTCGCGCCAGAAGAGTTGTGGCTTCGAGAGCCTCCGCATCCGATGCCGGAACGTATTCTGCACGGCCCGAGTCTCGCAAAGCCGCATGCTCCGGGCCGATGGAGGGATAATCCAAGCCCGCCGATACGGAGTGGGTGAGGGCAATCTGGCCGGCGGAATCCTGCAGCACGTACGAATACGTTCCTTGCAACACGCCCGGCGAGCCTCCGCGAAAACGCGCAGCGTGATCGCCTAAGCGTTCGCTGCGTCCGCCAGCTTCCACGCCGATGAGCCGAACTTTTTTGTCCCGGATGAATTCGTAGAAAATTCCGATGGAATTCGATCCGCCTCCGACGCAGGCAATGACCGCCGTCGGTAATTTTTTCTCGGCCTTCAAAATCTGAGCTTTCGCCTCTCGTCCGATCACGCGATGAAAGTCCCTTACCATGGTTGGATAGGGATGTGCGCCCAGAACGCTGCCCAGCAGATAATGCGTGGTGCGCACGTTGGTGACCCAGTCGCGCATGGCCTCGTTGATCGCGTCTTTCAGGGTTCGCGATCCTGAGTCAACGCCGCGCACTTCGGCTCCCAGCAGGCGCATGCGAAAAACATTCAGCTCCTGCCGTCGCATGTCCTCGGTTCCCATGTAGACCACACACTCAAAACCGAGCAGGGCGCACACTGTAGCCGTGGCAACGCCGTGCTGGCCGGCACCAGTTTCCGCGATCACGCGATGCTTGCCCATGCGTTCGACCAGCAAACCCTGGCCGAGACAATTGTTGATCTTGTGCGCGCCGGTGTGCAGCAAATCTTCACGCTTCAGATAAATTCTGGCGCCGCCGAGTTCTTTCGTCAGGCGCTGCGCGAAAAATAACGGCGTGGGCCGTCCAGCGTAAGTGCGGAGGAGATGGTCGAGCCGCGTCTGAAATTTCTTGTCGCGTTTCGCCTTCTCGTATTCGCGCTCGAGTTCGTCGAGCGCAGCCATGAGCGTTTCAGGAACATAACGACCGCCATAGACGCCGAAGCGCCCGCGTTCACTCGCTCGTTTCGCGGGAACCGATTTCCATGACCGCGCGGATTTCACTGGAATTTTTGCGTTCGTCATGGAAACATCCGCCTTTGCGGTTCTCGGAAGAGTCGCCATATTCAACCCGCTTTCTGATCCATCTCGCGTACGGCGTGAACGAAGGCGCGGACTTTCTCGGGATCTTTTTTCCCGGGCCTGGATTCCACGCCGGAAGCGACGTCTACACCCCAAGGCCTCAGAATACCGACCGCTTCGCCAACGTTTTCAGGAGTCAATCCGCCTGCAACGACGACATGCTGATGTTCTCCCAACTCCCGCACGGCCACCGCTGATTTCTGCCAATCAAATCGCTTGCCGGTTCCACCGGGTAGGTGAGAATTACCGGAGTCGAGAAATAGAGTGTCGAGCACATTGGACGGCCCCATGGAGAAGGCCGCCGCGTTCTTCGAACCTTCCCCGACGAACATCGATACGGGCAACGCGGGATAGATTTTCAATCTGCTGCCCAAAGCACGAGTGTGCAGAGTATTTCCCTGCAGCTTCGGAAAAGTCATAAGATAGAGCTGCAGCGCATCCAGGCCCGCATAGCTTCCTGCTTCAATCGAATGCTCCATCGATTCTCCAGCAAAAACTCCAACCTTCTCGATTTCTGCGGGCAGCTTTTCGACAATCGCTCGTGCGATCTCTGCCGTTACGTATCGCGGACTCTTCTCGTAGAACACGAATCCGACGGCGTTGGCTCCGGCCTCGACGGCAACGAGTGCGTCGTCCAGATTCGTTATCCCGCAAATCTTCACCCAAGTCATGAATCAGTTCTCAGCTGTCAGTTGCCAGTAATGAATCATCGACCGGGTACTGAGTAACTGGGTACCGAAAGCAATTGTCGTAAAACAGCGCCGGGAGAAGGCGCACGCATCAACGACTCGCCGACTAGAAACGCGTGATATCCCGCCGCGCGTAGTCTGGCAATGTCGTCGCCGGAATGAATCCCACTCTCGGCCACGCGCACAATGTTCGATGGAAATTTCTCCGCCAGCCGCAATGCCGTTTCCAGATCGACATTGAATGTGCGCAGATCGCGCGAGTTCACACCGATCAGATTGCAGCCGGCATCGAGGGCGCGCGCAAGTTCCTCGGCGTCGTGAACCTCGCACAGAACATCGAGACTATAGTTTCGCGCGGCTGACGAAAGCTGGATCAGTTCGTCCGAACCGAGAGCCGCGACGATGAGCAGAACAGCATCCGCACAATTTGCACGGGCTTCAACCAACTGGAATTCGTCAACGATGAAATCCTTGCGCAGGCAGGGGATGTCCGTTGCGATCGAAGCCTTGCGCAGGTTCTCAAGCGACCCCTGGAAGAACTTTTCGTCTGTTAACACGGAAAGCGCCGCGGCCCCGGCGCTCTTCAGTTCTTCGGCTAATTCTGCCGGATCGAAGTTTTCCCGGATGAGTCCCCTCGATGGCGATGCCTTTTTCAACTCGGCAATGACGGCGATTCCGTTCCGGCTCTTCATTTCCAGAGTGTGCCGGAATCTGCGCGGCGCGTGCTTTTCGGCCTGCCGTTCCAGAGCGCGCACGTCGGCACGGATACGCGACTGTGCCACCGACACTCGCGTTGCGGCCACGATCTCGTCGAGAAAGGCAGGCATAGAGAATCCTTCGATTATAAGGGAGATTCGGCCCGGCGATATTCGGCGATGAGTAACACCTGCGCGTGTTTCCCCGTCCACAGCGTGTTCCAGGGGCTACGGCCGAGCGAATGGGGAAGATCAATAACCCGTTTGAAATCAAGGGGAATAACCCTGGCTTGCGCCGTGCAATTTACCAGATCGCCGCTCGCCGGCAGGAGGTGATCCACCATGATTTCCATCAACATGACAAGCAAGAACTCTGTTCGCAACGTCGCCGACACGCGCGAGTTACTAGCGTGGGGCAAGAACCTGAACAATATCGCAACCGCAACCTGGGGCAACATCAATGTGCTGGCATTTGCCGCCATATTGATCGTTTGTTCTTTCGCCGTGGGTTGTTCCAAGGACAAACCGAAGCCGGTGAGCTCCAACAATCCGATGCCGGCGATGCCGGCACCGGCCGTTGCTCCTCCCGCGCCCGTCACGCTGGCCGAAAGCAAACCGGCTCCGAAAAAGAGCGTGGTGCACAAGAAACCAGCAACCGTGAACTATACCGACAAGACGTATGGCGTGAGCTTTGAGTATTCGCGACGCTATGCCATCGAGACGGGCAACGCCGCGGCCGATGTTGTGATGTCGAATCCCATTCCCATGAACTTTGTGCAACCCGGAGGGGTAGCTCTGGCTGCGGTTGAGTTGCCACAGACCGGATTTGCCAACACGGACTTCTCGTCCGCGTTTTTCAATGTCAGCGTTCACAAGGGCCTGACGTCGGATCAATGCAGCGAGTTCGCCGTGCCCCAGCCAAAAGTGATTGCCAGCTCTGCTCAGACTTCGGACGCAGAAACGAAAGCCAACTCGAGCTTTAATTCAACTGCGGCTTCGGCTTCAGCTTCCACGTCCACTCCGTCAAGCGATGCGACGGCTAGTGGCACATCTTCATCCATCGCAGAGCCCACGAACGTAAGCGCCTCGCCGTCTACGCAGACCCAGACGCCTGAAGCGCAAAGCTCGAAGCTGCTGCTGGGCGATATGGAGTTGCGCGCGACCGAAGCCGTTTCCGGAGAAGGCGCGCGG
>JASHOT010000013.1 GCA_030040965.1 Candidatus Sulfotelmatobacter sp.
AAAATCCCAAGGCATCCGAAGGATTCTTCGGGTCTTGGCGGTCGCGGGATTGCTGCTGGCCACGGGTTGCGGCGAACGCCCGAGCACGCCGAGCCTTCCTCCTCCTCGAGTCGAAGTGACTCCAGTGCTGCAGAGGGACGTTCCGATCATGCAAGAATGGGTGGCCAACGTTGACGGCTTTGTGAACGCGGATATCCGGCCGCAGGTTACCGGCTACTTGATCAAGCAAACCTACAAAGAGGGCACTTTCGTTAAGAAGGAACAAGTCCTTTTTGAGATCGACCCACAGCCGCTGCGAGCCTCTCTCGAACAAGCACAAGGACAACTGGCGCAAGCGAAAGCCAAGGAAGCCGATGCACGTCAGAACGTGGATCGGGATCGGCCGCTCGCCGCGGCACGGGCGATTGCGCAGAGCCAATTGGACAGCGATATCCAGACGTTACGTGCGGCAGAGGCGGTGGTGCGGGCCCAGCAGGCCCAGGTAGAGCTGGCTCAGATCAACGTGGGTTATACAAAGGTTCGGTCTCTGATCGATGGCATTGCGGGAATTGCCAATGGACAGATCGGCGACCTCGTGGGCCCAACCACCCAACTCACCACAGTTTCCCAGCTCGACCCTGTCAAGGTTTACTTTGCACTGGGCGAAAATGAATATCTTCGAGCTGCGAAGATCATCAGCCAGGCCGCAATGGGCGTCCGAATGGCTCCAGGGGAACTGCGGCCGCTGCAACTGGTCCTATCCGATGGCACCACATACGACCACCCCGGAAAACTGTTTTTGGCAGACCGGCAAGTCGACCTGCACACAGGTACGATTCGCATCGCCGCAGCCTTTCCAAATCCAGAGCGTATCCTCCGTCCGGGGCAATTCGGCCGGATCCGCATGCAGACGGAAATCCTCAACAACGCGCTCGTGATTCCGCAAGCGGCAGTCAACGAAACTCAGGGATCCTACCAGGTCGCCGTTCTAGGGAGCGGCAATAAGGCCGAGATCCGGTCGGTCAAGGTTGGACCACGCGTGGGAACTGAATGGGTGATTAAAGACGGACTCAAGGCTGGAGAACAGGTCATTGTGCAAGGAATACAGAAAGTGCGTCCGGGTGCTGTGGTTCAACCAAGTTCCTACCAGACGCCGGCAGGGAAAGAGTAGGCCATGTCCAAATTTTTCATCGAGCGCCCGATCGTCGCCATGGTGATCTCGATTCTCATGGTCATCGTCGGCACCGTGGCCATGCTTTCGCTGCCCAGCGCACAGTTTCCTAACATCGTCCCGCCCGAAATTAAGGTGAATGCGACTTACCCCGGAGCCGACGCACTCACGATTGAGCAATCCGTCGCCACTCCCATCGAGCAGCAGATGAGCGGCGTGGACAACATGGAATATATGTATTCCACGAACGCCAACAACGGCTCGATGGCGCTAACGGTGGACTTCGATATCAAGAGTAATCCCAACACCGATCAGATTCTCGCGCAAATGCGGACGCAGCAGGCGAATTCGCAACTCCCCGCGGACGTGACCCAAGCCGGGGTGACGGTGCAGAAGTCGACCGCTTCGCCCTTGATCCTGATTTCTCTATTCTCTCCAAAAGGCACGTACGACAACATTTTTCTGGCGAACTACGCTTACATCAACCTCGTGGACCAGATTACCCGTCAGCCGGGCGTCGCCAGCGTAACCGTGTTTGGCGCGGGGCAGTACGCCATGCGCTGCTGGGTAAGGCCGGACCTGCTGGCTAAGCTCGGCGTTACCGTGCCACAGATTATCGCTGCCATCCAGACACAAAATGCCGTCAATCCAGCCGGGCAGATCGGCGCGGAACCGGTTCCCAAAGGACAGCAGTTTACCTACGCGGTACGAGCTCAGGGGAGACTGACCTCCGCGAAAGAATTCGGCGAAATCATCATTCGGGCGCTCCCCAATGGAGCCGTTCTGCGGCTGAAGGATGTTGCCCGTCTCGAACTCGGCGCGCAGACATACAACGTCAGCGCACGCTACAACAGCAAGCCTGCTGCCGTTCTCGCGGTGTATCAACTGCCGGGCTCGAATGCCCTACAGGCTGCCAACAGCGTAAAAAAGCTGATGACGCGACTGAAACAAACTTTTCCGGAAGACCTGGACTACGAGATTTCGCTAGACACGACACTGGCAGTCACGGAAGGCATCCACGAAATCGTTAAGACTTTATTCGAGGCGTTGGTCCTCGTGATTCTCGTGGTGTACATCTTTCTGCAGGGATGGCGGGCGACTCTGATTCCGCTGATGGCCGTTCCTGTATCTCTCATCGGTACCTTCGTCGTATTTCCCCTCCTCGGTTTTTCCATCAACACTCTTTCGCTTTTCGGTCTGGTGCTCGCGATCGGCCTCGTGGTCGACGACGCGATTGTTGTGGTCGAAGCAGTCGAGCACCACATCGAGCAAGGCCTTTCGCCGAAAGACGCAACCGTGAAGGCGATGGAGGAAGTGTCCAGCCCGGTGATTGCCACCGCTCTGATTCTCGCCGCCGTCTTTATTCCGACCGCGCTCATCCCCGGCATTACCGGACGCCTCTACCAGCAATTTGCGGTGACCATCGCCATCTCGGTGTTGTTCTCCGCCTTCAATGCACTCACCTTGAGTCCTGCGTTGTCCGCCTTGCTGTTGCGCCCGAAGAAGAAGAGCAGCGGAGTGATGGGGAAGTTTTTCGCTTTGTTCAATCGTGTATTCGGAAGGGCAACCGATGGTTACGTCCATGGCAGCTCCCTGCTGATTCACAAGTCCGTGTTGAGCATGGTACTGCTCGCGTTGGTGGCGGCCGCTGCGCTGCTCATGGGCGGCAAGATTCCATCTTCGTTTCTCCCACAAGAGGATCAGGGATACCTTTTTGGTGGAATTCAACTTCCTGACGCCGCTTCTTTGCAGCGCACGGAGGCTGCTACTCGAAAGGTGGAAGAAATTGTTGCCCAGATCCCGGGTGTGAGCGGCTGTACCACCGTCAATGGCTTTAGTTTGCTGAGCGGAGTTTCGAATACCTACAGCGCTTTCTTCTTCATTACGTTGAAGCCGTGGTCGGAGCGGAAGGCTCCGGAAGAGCAGGCGGATGCGCTGCTCCGCCGCATCAATGGCGCGCTCTACTCGGTGCAGGAGGGATATGCCTTTTCCTTCCCACCCCCGGCGATTCCGGGAATCGGCGCTTCCGGCGGGTTCACTTTCATTCTAGAAGACCGTGCCGGAAAAGATCTTAGCTTTCTTGCGCAAAACGTGCAGACATTCTTGGTAGCCGCTCACAAACGGCCCGAGCTGGCGGGCGTGACAACTACATTTCTTCCATCCGTGCCGCAAGTTTCCGTGGATGTGGATAGGGCCAAGGTCTTGCAGGAAGGCGTTCTACTCAGAGACGTGTATCAGACCATGCAAGTGTTCATGGGCGGGGCGTTGGTCAACTATTTCAACCAGTTCGGCCGGCAGTGGCAGGTCCGGGTGCAGGCAGAAGGGCAATATCGTACGCGAGTGGAAGACCTTGGCCAGTTTTACGTCTCCAACTCCAACGGCGGGAAGGTGCCGCTGAGCACACTCTTACTAAGCGGACCGCAGGCTGGACCTGAGTTCACCATGCGCTACAACCAGTATCGTGCGGCGCAAATCAACGGCAATGCCGCTCCCGGATACAGCGCCAATCGGGCCACGCGCGCTCTCGAAGAGGTGTTCGCACAAACCATGCCCGAAGGCATGGGATTCGATTACATGGGCATGTCATTCCAGGAACAGAAAGCAGCCCAAGGCGTTCCTCCGGCGGTCGTCTTCGGCCTTTCCGGCCTATTTGTCTTCCTGATCCTGGCGGCGCAATACGAGAGCTGGTCGATTCCGTTCAGCGTGCTGTTGGGCGTCCCCATCGCGATGCTCGGCGCCTTTGCCGCTCTGTGGTTTCGCCGCATGCAAAACGACGTGTACGCACAGATCGGACTGGTCATGTTGATTGGCATGGCGGCCAAGAATGCAATCTTGATCGTCGAATTTGCCAAAGCGAACTATGACAATGGAATGCCGTTGATCGACGCCGCGCTTCAAGCCGCCCGTGTGCGTCTCAGACCCATCCTGATGACAGCCTTCGCCTTCATCCTCGGCATGTTGCCTTTGTGGGCTGCGGTGGGAGCGGGCGCTGTATCGCGTCGGGTGTTAGGCACGGTGGTAATCGGAGGAATGCTCACCGCTTCACTAATCGCGATCTTTATTATTCCCGTAACCTTCGTGGTGGTCGAACGTGTTTCCAGCATTTTCGGGGGCAAGCAGAAGGGAAAACCGGCATGACGACTCCCCGTAAATATCTAATGCTGAGTTTCACCTTGCTTCTTACGGGATGCACACTTCACCCCAAGTACAAGCGCCCTGAAACTGACATTCCGGGAATCTACCGGGGTGAATCGCCACAGGATGCCCAGGCAACCGCTTTCGGCGACGAGAAATGGTGGGAAGTATTCCAGGACAAGGAACTCCAGGGCCTAATTCATACTGCGTTGCAGCAGAACTATGACGTCCGCATCGCGGCTTCGCGCATCATCCAAGCCCAGGCGCAGTTGGGAATCAATCGAGCGGATCAATTTCCGACCGTCGTCGGGGATGCCGCTGCCACAGCACTGCGCTCGCCACAAAACAAACTCCAACCCGCGTATCAGCTCAACGCCGAACAGCTTGACGTTTCGGTCAGTTGGGTATTGGACTTCTGGGGTCAGTACCGGAGCGCTACCGAAGCCGCCCGCGCGCAACTTCTAGCCACGGAGTGGGGCCGCCGGTCGGTCTTGTCATCTTTGGTTGCCAGCGTGGCTTCCGGATATTTCCAATTGCGCGCGCTTGACTTGGAACTGGAAATTTCCAAGCGCACGCTAGCTTCCCGGCAGGACTCACTTCAGCTAGTCTCGACGCTAGAACAGCACGGCGCAACTTCCATGCTTGAGGTCCGGCAGGCAGAGCAGTTGGTATACACCGCTTCGTCTGAGATCCCGGACCTGGAACGTCAGATTCAGCAGCAAGAAAATGCTCTCAGTATCCTTCTTGGAAGATACGCCAGTCCGATTCCTCGGGGTCAAACCTTGACCGAGCAATTCCATTCTCCGCACATTCCCGCTGGTCTTCCCTCTGCGCTGCTGGAACGCCGGCCAGACGTGCTTCAGGCCGAACAGCAACTGATCGCGCAGAATGCGCAGATCGGGGTGGCCCGCGCAGCATATTTCCCGCAAATCAGCCTTACCGGGGCCGGGGGCACGCAGAGCGCGGCCCTCAGTGGACTCTTCACCGGCCCTTCTGGATTATGGAACTTTGCAGCAGGCTTGACTCAGCCAATTTTCACCGCTGGAAGGATCAAGTCGAATGTAAAGCTGGCTGAAGCCCAGCAACAGCAAGCTGCGCTCGTATATCAGCAAACGGTTCAGGAATCGTTTCGCGAAGTCTCTGACGCACTGATTGGTTACCAAAAGGCGCAGGAGCTCCGCGGGCAGTTGCAGTTGCTCACCGCATCAGCTGCCGATGGATCGCGCCTCTCAGCGTTGCGCTACAAAGGCGGTGCAACCAGCTACCTGGAGGTTCTGACCAGCGACACCAACTACTTTTCCGCGGAACTGAGTCTTGCGCAAGCACGGTTCAGCGAGCTTCAAGCCATGGTCTTGCTTTACCAGTCTCTCGGCGGAGGATGGCAACAGCAGTAGGGGGTTGGCCCCTACGCCGAGAATTACTAGTCCTTCATGTTTCGCTGGGCCCGCCGGAAAGCCAAATCGCTGATACGCTGCTCTCCCGCCAGCCGCCCCAGGATGAAGGCGCATGCTTGCCGAAACCTCCTCGCCTGAGGCCTCCCCGCAGATCGAAACGCGGTATATCCCCGGTATGTTCCGCTGATCCATGTCGAACACACCATCTTGTTGGGCATAGCCCGCAAGTAAACCTCTTGGCTGGAACATGGACAGGGCACGCCGATCAGCAGTTTGCACTACTTCACCGATCTCTTCCGCGAAGTCCAGCAGGAAATATCGCCTCACTATATCGCCCACAAAGTAAAGACATTTGAGCAAGCATGGGCTTCGCGTCAAGAGGAAAGGCGAACAAACATGTGACCGAAGGTCAAAGTGGGGATGCTACGAGTCGACCGAGTTGGCAATCGACGCTACTAGCCCCATCCTAAAGCCCAAATGTTTGCCGAAAAACATCAACAATGACAAAAACCCGAAAGTAAGGAAAGAAGCCGAGGCCTGGGAACATGGAAACCATGACCAAAAACCGAGATGAAACAATGCTAATAAACCGTCCTACCCTCTTGATTATTGGGGAAGGCCTCAGGCATGATTGCGATCCCAGCATAGCTTCGCTCCGACTTTATTCTCATCCCGGGAACAGGCTATTCACATCGCGCTGGAACCCGAGCGGAGACCCGCGAAAGTGGCACCTACACTACCGATAAGATCCCGCCGTGCACCTACACAGTGTAGACTTGACATGAACGGGCACAGACCCAGATTCAGAAGGTTTTGGACCGGGCTCTAAACTGTTCGTTGGTAGGAGTTGTTCCTGTTATTGATATCTGCATAACTAATGCAATAATAGGTGTTCAGGAGCGGAACACCTATGCCCAGACTGAAGGGAAGTGCCGACCTGCTCGAGGATCGGGGCAAGCGTGCCCTGGCCTTGCTCGATTCTGGTTACTCCCTTAACGAAGTGGGACGGCGCATCGGCTGCAATCCGAGTTCGGTGATGCGCTGGCGCGACGCCCGACGGAGGGGCGGAGCCAAGGCCTTGCGGGTGCGTTTCTCCCCGGGACGGCCGTTGAAGTTGGACCGGGCGCAACGAAGGCGCTTGGTCAACCTG
>JASHOT010000131.1 GCA_030040965.1 Candidatus Sulfotelmatobacter sp.
TTCAAGGGCAAGGATTTGGATCTGATTGCTCTCGACGATGCGCTAGCTGAGCTGGCCAGACTGAATCCGGTGCAAAGCCGGATTGTGGAGTTGCGGTTTTTCGGCGGCCTATCGATTGAGGAATCCGCGCAGGTGCTGGAACTTTCGACCGCGACTGTGATGCGGAAGTGGGCGACGGCAAGAGTCTGGCTGCACCACCAGATGAGCAGGACCGAACCATGACGCCCGAACGCTGGGAGCAGATCTGCGACGCACTCGGGAAGGCGCTAGAACTGGCGCCGGAGCAACGAGACGCGTTCCTGGATCGCGCCTGCGCCAATGATCCATCTCTGCGTCAGGAAGTCGAAGTTCTGCTGGCCTCGAGTGACGACGTGCGATCGAGCTTCCTGCAATCCCAACCTGGGCGGGCAGCGCTCACGCCCGGAACCCGCATCGGCGAGTATGAAGTCAGATCGCTGCTGGGAGCGGGCGGCATGGGCGAAGTCTATCGCGCGCACGATTCGCGTCTGGGGCGCGACGTCGCGATCAAGGTGCTACCGGCATTGTTCGCGGCGGATACGGACCGTCTGCGGCGATTCGAGCAGGAGGCGCGGGCAGCGGCGGCGCTCAATCATCCCAACATTCTCGCGGTCTACCAGATGGGGACGCACGCCGGTGCGCCGTATCTGGTGTCGGAACTGCTGGAAGGCGAACCGCTGCGCGAGCTGCTGAAGCGGGGGCGGCTGGCGGTGCACAAGGCCATCGACTACGGAGTGCAGATGGCGCGGGGATTGTCGGCGGCGCATGAGAAAGGGATCGTGCATCGCGATCTGAAGCCGGAGAACCTGTTTGTCACCAAGGACGGGCGGGTGAAGATTCTGGATTTCGGATTGGCGCGGCTGACGCAGCGGCTACCCAATTCGGCGCAGAGTGCGCTGACGGCGGGGAGCGCGACCGAACCGGGCTTGGTGATGGGGACGGTGGGCTACATGTCTCCGGAGCAGGTGCGGGGACAGACGGCGGACCATCGCACGGACATTTTTTCGTTTGGAACGATTCTGTACGAGATGCTGGCGGGGACGCGGGCGTTTCAGAAGGCGACGTCGGTGGACACGATGAGCGCGATCCTGCATGACGAGCCGCCGGCGATCTCGCAGGTGACGACGAACGCTGCACCGGCCTTGCAGCGAGTGGTGCAGCGGTGCCTGGAGAAGAACCCGGAGCAGCGGTTCCAGACGGCATCGGATCTGGCGTTCGCGCTGGACGCGCTATCGGAGACGGCGACAGGTTCTGCGGCTGTGCCGAGAGCAGACCGTCGCCGAATTCCCAGGGTCTGGGTACTGACAGCGGCGCTCCCACTGGCCGTGGCTGGCATAGCGGCTCTCCTGTTTTTCTCTCAGCCCGGGCCTCCCAAACTCGGCCACGCAACCCAGCTCACACACGATGGCAAAGTCAAAGGCGTCGTTTCAGCGGTACTGCTCACCGACGGTGCACGACTTTATTTCACGGAGGGTTCTGACCAGGAGCACATTACCGAAGTCTCAGCCGCGGGAGGCGAGACCAGCCTCGTCCCGACCACCCTGCCATATGTCAGCATCTACGATATCTCGCCCAATGGCTCCGAGTTGCTCATCAACTCCGGCGATTCTGATCTTGACAATCCGCTTTGGCGTTTGCCCCTTCCCAGCGGATCGCCTCGCCGGCTGGGAGACATTTCTGCCTCGGCAGCGGCCTGGTCACCGGACGGGAAAAGGATCGCATACATCAAGAGCGCATCGGAACTCTATCTCGTCGATGCGAACGGCGGAAACAGCCACAAACTGCTTTCGAAGGAAGGGCACTTTCCGAATTCCGGTCTCGGCGGTCTCGTTTTTTCCCCGGACGGACGGCGCCTTCGGCTTCGAGTTTATAACCTCTCGACATTCCGGTATTCCTTTTGGGACGTGAATACCGACGGCAGCAATCTTCACCTCGTACTACCCGAGGACTGGAACAACGGCGCAACCAAAGACCTCGGGCGATGGACGGCGGACGGAAGCTATTTCATTTTCGAGGTGTGGGACAGTGTGGAAGCCGACCTTTGGGCTTTGCGGGATTGCTCGCATTCTTGGTTCTGGTGCCGACCGCGGGCATACCAACTTACGAACGGCCCCCTGCGATACGTCTGGCCCATGCCCAGCAAAGACGGAAAGCAGTTGTTTGCCCATGGAGGGTTGAAACGTGCAGAACTGGTGCATTACGACCCAACCTCGGGACAGTTCACTTCGTTTATTGGCGGGCCCTCCACGAACGCGCCCATGTTTTCTCCGGAGGGCCAGTGGGTAAGCTGGGTGGGATATCCCGACGGCACCCTCTGGTGCGCGAAATCCGATGGCAGCAATGCCCGGCAATTGACCTACCCTCCGGTTGAGGTTTTCAGGCCTCAGTGGTCTCATGACAGCAATCGAATCGCGTTCGAAGCTATAGAGCCGGGCAAGTGGGGGAAGATTTATGCCATTGGCAGAGACGGTGGAGCGATGGAGCCTTTGGCTGCAGCAGAACACAGTGAGTTGTTTGATCCCACCTGGGGGCCGAATGATTCCTCGATCGCGTTTTCGAGCAGGGGAAACTTAAAGGATATGGGGGCAATCGAAATCGCAGACTTGAGAACGGGCAAGATGAGTGAGTTGGCTGACTCGCAAGGGCTACAGGACCCCAAATGGTCGCCGGACGGCAATGACATCGTTGCTGAGGGCCGCGCCGGTCATCCATTCATGATTTTCGATTTCAAAGCTGGCAAGTGGGCCGACATAGTACAGAAGGGGGACATCGGCTCCTATTACTTCTCGCGCGATGGCAGATATGTTTATTTCGAAGATTTGAGCGATTCAACAGTCTATCGGTACGAGGTTCTGGGCAAGAAAATTAAGCGTGTGGGAAACCTCAAGGGCTTGCAGCGTTTGATGGTCGGGGGCTTACCTTGGTTCGGCCTCGGTCCCGACGACTCGATACTGGCCATGCGCGATCTCGGCACGCACGAAATTTACGCCTTCGATATCGAGAGATGAATGTTTACTTGGCACATTTAATGATCCAGGGCCGCTCATGACGGATTCGCGGGCGCTGAAAATGTATTGAAATGGCGCTCTAAACGACCGGCCGGGACCTTGCCAAGCTCAACGGCGACGCGCAGCTCTTGTATTTTTTCATCCGTGTTTCCGTAATGAGGCAACGTGGAGACAACATCGAAAGCTTATTCAACTTGATCGCGTCGACGTCAAACCTGGCGCGGCTAACAACGTCTGAGATTTGTACAGGGGCAGCATTATAGAAATCCAGCCCTCTTTATCGGCTGTCGAGTAGCTAAAAGACGCGCGGGATTCAAGATAATGCCTGCAAGTGGTGTTGAGACACCGATGTATTACTGCGAAGTCCGTTGGAGGGAGCTTCGTATTTTCAAGCAGCTAAGGGGAGGGATGGATCTAGGATCACACCTGCAAGCGAGATCGAGGCACCGATGTAATGCTCGGCAATTCCCTCCAAGGAATTGGTGAGCATTACGTCGTCAGCGCTTTCCTGGAAAAGGCTTATGTCGCCGGAGACCTCGAACACCTGATTAGCGCCTATTTGCTTCGGGGTCAGCACTAGCTTCTTGATGTGTCGCCGCAAATATTCACGGGCGATGTCTGCCTCGCCTGCCAGAATCTCCGCGAACTCTGTAGACTTCGGCCGCATGAACTCGCGTATCTCGGCGTCGGTGAACTGCCGAACTTTCGGCTGTACTGCTG
>JASHOT010000132.1 GCA_030040965.1 Candidatus Sulfotelmatobacter sp.
GGAGTTTATGCTGGCGTCTTTTTGTTTCGTACAATTTGGGCGTTCTCTTAGCGGCGCACCAACCGCGGCCGTCTCAATGGCGCTGGCTCTATCCAACTGGACCAAGCTCCAAAATCTGCTGATTCTGCGACTTCGTTTCCCTCTCTCTCGTTCCTCTTAGCTAAAGGGTGTCATCGAAGCGAGCGCCATGGCTTCGCACCCAAAAGGAAGGCAATGCGCCAACAGTTATTATATTTATGCCACCTGTAGTGGTATATTTACATGGGGAGTTTCTTATGCCTGAACTCTTCTCCGTTAGCGAAGCGGCGGCAATCGCCGAAGTGTCGGCTGAAACGATTCGGACCGCACTGGAAAAGAAGTCCGTATCTCCGTCATCCAAACAAAAGACCGGCAAAGCGGTGCGTTATCAGTTCTCAGTCGGCGACGTGCTCTATATGAAAGTGCTGGTCGAGTTCCCGTTTGCTCTGAGCAAGGAAGACAAGCAGTCGTTGGCAAAGATCCTGTCACGTGGAAATCGCACGGCGGCCCGCTGGTCGAGAGAAGGTGCGAACCTCGTCTATCGGTCGGGAGATGTGCTGGTCTCGGTTGAATGCAAGGTTTTCCGGCAAAAAGTCGCCAGAAATTTGGCAGCATTTCGCTGGGGCAGACGACGCATTGTTTCTAGTCCCGACGTGCTGGGGGGAGAACCAGTCTTTCGCGGCACTCGCATCCCCGTACGGCACGTCGCATCGCTTTTTCGGAAGGGTGTTTCAGAGAAGGAAATTGCTGAGGATTTCCCTGCTCTCAGCTCCCGTGATTTGGCCTATGCACACCTCTTTTCGCGCCTTGGCGAGAAGCCTGGACGGCCCCGAAAGAGGTTGGTTCTTAGACGCCGACTGAGGACGTGATGCGTCTGCTGTTGGACGAAAACATCTCGCCGGCGCTCGTGCAACTGTTTGCGGACATCGACGTGTACTCACAATCTGTTCCGCATGTTGGTCTTGCCGGACGACCGGATCACGTTGTCTGGCAGTATGCCCTTGATCATGATTTCACGGTTGTGACGACCAATGCGCGGGACTTTATCGAACTTCTCGACACACCTGTCCATCCAGGATTGATCGTATTGCGCGAAGGTGGACTGAGCGGGCAGGAACAGTGGGAATGGCTCAGGCCAGTTGTGGAGCATGTGAAAAAGTCCGGAGATGAAGACTTCATGGTGAACAAGCTGATTGAGGTTACCGGAATCAGGCAGTTCAAAGTGAGAGAGATTCCGGAACGCTGAAAAAGGGCGATCGGGAAGCCTAATTCTTCTTTCGCCACAGCGGCAAACTATGGGATACTCCGCTCTTAATGCACCTTTGCTCGGCAGGAACAAGAAAGAATTTTCGTACAATAAACGTACAATGGAATCGGCAATGGTGCCCTTTTTGCCCCTCTGGCCATACGAAGAATCAATAACTTACGTGCTGTCAACACGCTGAATAGTTCGACTCCCGCCGTCCACCAATAAGTCGCTTATTGTCAATTATTTACAGACACGTTTTAGTTTCGTACAATAACATTCTGTGCAGGCGGGACCTTCAGCCGGCTTCTCTCTGGGTGCTCTTCCAAAAACCCGACCGAACGCCAAAAATCTATCTTTAATCGAGAGAAGCAAAGCAGGAAAGGTTCAGGCAATCCGAGAAAGGGTGGTCACTTCGTCGCCGGCATCAGCGCGTTCATCGACTGCCTGTCGTTCGCTCTTGCCGTCACTTCTGCTGTGGGCATCTTTGCTCCTTCTGTTGTTCTCGCTTTGGCAGAATCCTCCAAACGGATGATTGTGGCCGCAGCGGCATATCGGACTTCACGTTTGGAATCCGAAAGCCGCGGTTCAATTTCTGGTAAAAGAACTGGATCTCCACGCTTAGCGATGGCTTGCAGTGCAGCGACCCGCAGCACCCAGTTGTGGTTCTGGCTTACGGTCAACAACAGCTTGCCGGTGCGGGGTTCGGGATCTTTCGCGAGAGCGGTAACCAAAGCAGCCTTCGCGGCCGCACCATCCTTCTTATCCTTCATGATCGTTTGATAAGCTTCCCAGCCGTCGCCAGCATACGGCACAAGACCAATTCCTTCGTCGACTCCCATCTCCACCAATTGTTTCGGATCGTGGAGAATCTTCATCTCCTGAGCGATCATGCCCTCATCATTCTTGCGCGCGCCAGTGAAGATGGCGTAGTAGACGTCGTAACACGCCGGATCATTGAGCAGGCTCAAAGCGTGAGCCGCGGCCATCACGACCGCCAAGTTCTTGTCGTTGAGGGCTTGCTTTAACTCGGCATCCGCTGCCGATGCGTGCATCGATCCCAATGCCGTTGCCGCGGCAGCCCGGACGCCGCTGCTTTTATCTTTCAAAGCTTTCTCAGCAAGCTCGATCGCATGAGGGTCGTTAGGGATGCGACCCAGATTCTGGACCGCGGTCAACCTGCGTGCAGAACTCTTTTGAGTCAAACCGGCTTCGAGAAGAGACCATGCAGGATCAGCCGCCTGCGCACAGGCTTGAACGGTGAAGGTATTGATCAACATTTTCATAACGATGATCAGAGTGGAGCGGCGCAGCGTTCGCCTGCTCAGCTTCTTCTTTAAGAAATTGCGGATCATTTCTTTGAACTCCCTCGGCACTGGCATTAACGTCGGTCCTGTAGGGCACGGAGAAAGCCAAAACCAGCCCGTTGAAAAAGAGTGACTTATGCGGTGAGGATCTTGCTACGCGCTCGAAAATTAACGGGATTTCGGGACAGCGAGGCCCAATTTCCCCACTCCATTGGCCGATCTCAGTTCGCACGAACGCACACGTTCAATAAGCGCCGTTGGAATCTTGAGCGGACTGCCCTCCACGGGCACCTTCAGAATGGCAAGCCGCTTCTGACTCCAGCTCCTCCACGCTAACCGTGGCATTGCTGCTATGTGTGCGAAGTCTTTTATCCGTGGCGCAGTCACTACCTGCGGTCGATTGCGTCTTATCGTCAGCCGTACCCTTCTTGTTAAAGCGCTCCTCGGCAAGTCGCACATCGTAGACGGCGGAAAGCGTGTCCAGGCGCGAGATCGTGTCTCGCGTCACGGCAAGCTTCAATTGCTCAGCTCGCTCGGGGCTGACGTTTCCGGCTTCCACGCTTTCAGAAATGCTTCTCAATCTGGCGTGAGCGTCTCGAAGAAGTCCGTCGACATGAGCGGAGTATTCCTCCGCCAACGCAGTCGCGGTTTTTGCGCTCATAGAGCAACTCGGAGTCGCCGTTTTTTGCGCAGACGCGGGCAGTGCAGCAAGAATCATGAGAGCAAACAGCATTGTATTTTTCATTTCATCCTTCCCAATGAGTCGTGATCAATGTGCCGGTATGGGCTGCGTCAGGAAATGCAACCGGCGTGCCAATCGCAACTTGTTAAGAAGAACGGGTCTGCGAGAAATGGAAGGTTCCGATCTCCGGGAAACTCACGAGATTTCGTGAGGTTGGTTTCGCACATCCCTGCAGAAGATCTGATCGATGAGAGCAGCTTGCCTTAGCCGTGGAGCGAATGTAATAAGATTGTTCGAACACTTGGGCGACTCGGCGAAAGGGGTTCGATCGATAGATGTGGGGGCCGGTATGAAGCCAGCAGCAAGGCGAACCAGGATACGGCTGCAAGCGCTGCTGCTGGTGCTTTGTGTGTTGCTGAACGGTTGCAAATCGCAAAAACGCGACACCACGTCTTCCATTGAATTCACCCAGGTTCCTCCCGCTGCGCAGGGTGGCGACGAAAGAGTCGACACCATCGCAGGCAGAGTTCATAACGTTCACTCCGGTCAGCAGATGGTAATCTATGCCCACAGTGGGCCGTGGTGGATTCAACCCGACCCCGATCATCCTCTTGTCTCGATTCAATCGGACTCCACCTGGACTACCCCAACTCATCCCGGATTAGAGTATGCTGCTCTTCTAGTAGAACCGGGTTATCACCCGCCATTCACCTTGGATGTAACACCTACCCCAGGTGGCCTGGTAGCTTCAGTAGCGATCGTGAAAGGCACCGGACCGCCGACCTTCGCTCCGACAAAACCTCTGAAGTTCAGCGGATACGATTGGGCCGTGCGCACGGTTCCCAGTAATCGCGGAGGATCGGAAAATCTGTACGACCCCGATAATGCCTGGACGGATGCCAACGGCGCGCTGCACTTGCGGATCACACATAGATCTGGCTTATGGTACTGTGCCCAACTAGCCCTAACCCGCAGTCTAGGATATGGCACTTATATTTTGACAGTGCGGAACGTTTCCCATTTAGAGCCCGCCGCGGTTTTTAGCATGTATACCTTCGACGAGTGGCACGGAGATCAGTATTACCGTGAAATGGACGTTGAGTTGAGCCGGTGGGGAGATGCCGCCAATCGGAACAATGCGCAGTATGGCATTCAGCCGTTTTATGTTCCAGGAAATATATATCAGTTCACGGCTCCAGCCGTACCACTGACGTATACCATGCGATGGAAGTCAGGAAGCGTGGCCTTCACAACGACCCGTTCGTCGCGCGACGGTATAGCGGGCACGGTTGTCGCTGAGCACGAATTTACTGCGGGTGTACCTACGCCGGGCCAGGAAAAGGTCAAGCTGCAGGTTTACCTGGTCCCAAGCAAGAAGTATCCGCTGCAGGAGGGTGGTGAAGTCGTTATCGACAAATTCGAATACCTCCCATAATCCTGGGCGCCTGGCGTGGCGGTTGCTGGGATTGGCTGTCGCCGGAGTCGTTGTTGTGTGCCATTCAGTTTCTGTATTGGCGATTGATCCCAACCGCACGCTCTCGCAGTACATTCACAACTCCTGGGGAATGGACAAGGGATTCCCGGGCGGTTCTGTTACTTCGATTGCGCAAACACCCGATGGTTATCTCTGGATTGGAACAGACACGGGAATCATCCGCTTTGATGGGATCAACTTTCATACCTTCGACGCAAAGTCAGCGACACCTGCAATCGGTCCTGTGCGAAAGCTTCTTGTAGATCGACAGGGGACTCTGTGGATTCTGTTACAGAATACGAAGCTCCTACGCTACCGTGGCGGAACTTTCGATCTTGTGCGAGGTGAGGCCGAAAACGGCATTACTGCATTAGCAGAAGGAGCAGGAAATGCAGTCCTGCTCTCTTCGCTCGCAATGGGCGTATTGGTGTACAAGGACGGAAGCTTTGTGCACGCCTCGGAAACGCTGGCGCCCGGGCAAGATGCATATCAGACTGCTACCGACTTTAGCTGGTCAACCAGCATCGCGCCCCATCGGTTGATTGAGCCCACCGCAGCCGTGATTTCGCTCGGGGCAACCAGCGACGGCAAGATCTGGCTCGGAACGCAGGATCAAGGTCTCTTCTTTCTTTACGAAGGCGGATTTCACGCTGTCGGGCCGGAGTTGCCCCATTTGCGCGTCAACTGTTTTCTACCTCTTGAGAACCAGAAGCTGTGGATTGGAACGAACCAGGGGGTCCTGCTCTGGAATGGAACGGAACTTAGCCGCGAGGGGATACCTCCGTCTCTCCGCAATGTCGAAGTTCTTTCTATGGTTCGGGATCGCGATTCGAATATCTGGGTCGGAACGATGCGGAGACTGATTCGAATCAACGACGGAGGAGTTTCTTCCCTAGACCAGGAAGTTCGTTCCCCTGAGAATCGAACGACGGCACTGTTCGAAGACCGGGAAGGAAACCTGTGGATGGGCGGCGCCCAGCATCTTGAACGCCTGCGTGACAGCACGTTTGTCACATATTCGCTCCCGCGCGGTCAAAGCCCTGGAGCGTTGTATGTTGCGCCCAACGACTACACCTGGATTGCGCCAGCTGAAGGAGGTTTGTGGCGGCTGAAAAACGAAAGATACGAGGCGGTCAGCACGCCCGGACTTGCCGGCGATGTTGTCTATTCCATGACCAGTGCCGGTCCGAATGGTTTATGGATCGGACGGCAACAGGGAGGGCTGACTCACCTCCAGTATGTGAACGGCGCATTGACTGCCAGGACTTTTACTCAACACGATGGCTTGGCTCAAAACAGCGTCTATTCCGTTTTCGAGAGCCGCGACGGCGCAGTCTGGGCCGGAACGCTTACTGGCGGCGTGAGTGAATTGAAGAATGCACATTTCACCAATTACACCTCCGAAAATGGTTTGGCATCGAACACGGTTTCTTCGATTACTGAAGGTGCCGACGGGACAATCTGGTTTGGCACGCCAAATGGACTCACTGGGAAGTTGCCCGATGGATGGCGGACTTATCGTGTAGCCGATGGGTTGCCATCGGATGACATTGAGTGTTTGTTCCAAGATTCGAGCGGGGTGATTTGGATTGGAACTGGCGAGGGCCTTGCATTTTTCAGTGCCGGCCAGATACATGCTTTCGCAGCAGAGCCTGCGTCTTTGCACGAACCAATCTTCGGAATTGCAGAAGACAAAACCGGCTCGCTCTGGATTGCAACCGCCGAACATGTTCTTCGCGTAAGACGGGCTCAAAGCGCTAAGGAAATTTCGGTACACGAATATGGAATCGCCGACGGCCTGCTTGGAACGGAGGGTGTGAAAAGGGACAAATCTCTGGTCACAGACTCGCATGGGCGTATTTGGGTCTCAACCAACCGCGGCCTCTCCGTTGTCAATCCAGCTCAGGGCACCGTCAACCCAATGCCAGCGCTTGTACAAGTCGAAGCTGTTCTCGCGGATGGAATCCCCCTCAACCTTACGACTTCGCCAACCGTTCCCAAGGGGCGAGAGAAGATCACATTTCGGTTCATTGGTCTAAGTTTGGCAAACGAGGAGCGCGTTCGCTACCGTTACAAACTCGATGATTTCGATAAGAGTTGGAGTGAGCCCGAAGCCGCAAGAGAAGTGACCTATAGCCGTCTTGCACCAGGGCCCTACCGGTTCCGCGTCGTTGCAAGTAATAGCGACGGCGCGTGGAATGGCGCGGAGGCAGCGGTCGATTTCAAAGTCGACCCTCAACTCTGGCAGACCTGGTCCTTTCAGCTGACCGTGGCGCTTTGCGCCGGACTCCTAGCAATGATCGCGTACCGCCTGCGCATGAAACACGTCATGCAACTGCTCAGTGTTCGGTTCGAAGAGAGACTCGCGGAACGTACGCGGGTTGCTCAGGATCTGCATGACACGCTACTGCAGGGAATTTATAGCGCTTCCCTCCATTTCGATCTCGCCAACAATCGTGTGCCCGAAGGGTCGCCGGCAAAGCCTGCCATGGAACGCGGCATCGATTTGCTTGGCCAGGTCAGCCAGGAGGGTCGCAAAGCCCTCCGCTCTCTTCGTTCCCGACAGGCAAGTTCCGATGGATTGGAGCAGGCGCTTTCTCTGCTTCCCAAGGAATTTAATCTGCCCGATAGCATCGATTTTCTCGTGACCACCGAAGGTCAGCCCCGCGCCTTGCAGTCGATAGTCCGGGATGAGGCGTACCTGATAGCGCGAGAAGCAGTGCTCAACGCGTTTCGTCACGCCCAGCCCACCAAGATCGAAGTTGAGGTAGATTATGTATCGCGCAGCCTGCGCGTCCTGGTGCGAGACAACGGTTGCGGAATTGATTCCCAGTTGTTACGGATTGGGCGCGACGGACACTGGGGCCTGCCGGGTATGCGCGAGCGGGCAGAAAAAATTGGGGGAAGACTTAAGATGTTGAGCGGGGTCGATGCCGGAACGGAAATCGAGCTTTCGGTTCCCGGCGCGCTGGCCTACAAGGCCGCCTCCGACGCTCATTTCTGGAAGTGGCTGCCCCGCTTCCATTTCGCGAGACGGAGAAAGAGCCTCAAAACAAAGTGAGGTAAGGAACAACACGGATGAGCGAGCCGGAAAAAATTCGTGTTCTCAGCATCGACGATCATCCCCTCGTGCGTGAGGGGCTCGCTGCGTTGATCAATGATCAGACCGATATGCGGGTGGCAGGGCAGGGCTCGACCGGCCACGAAGCAATCAAGCTCTTTCGCGACCTTGAGCCCGACGTTGCTCTCATGGACCTTCGGCTTCCTGATATCAGCGGAATCGATGCCATGGTTACCATCCTCAGTGAGTTTCCGCAAGCACGAATCATCATCGTTACGTCTTCCGAGGGAGACGTGGAAATGCAGCGCGCGCTGGAAGGCGGGGCGAAAGGCTATATGCTCAAGAGCATGCCGCCTAAAGAGGTGCTCGAAGCAATCCGCAAGGTGTATGCCGGCAAGAAGGCCATTCCTACAGAGATTGCCGCACGCCTGGCGGACCACCTGAGCGACGAAGTGCTGACTGCGCGCGAAATCGAAATTCTGCAGCAGGTCGCAGAGGGCAACCGCAATCGCGACATTGCCGACCGCCTCTTCATCTCCGAAGGCACGGTGAAGGTTCACATCAAGCACATCATGGAAAAGCTCAGCGCCAACGATCGCACCCAAGCGATCACCATTGCCGTCCGCCGCGGCATTATTCACCTTTAGAGTGCGGAAATCCCGCACAACCAACACTTTCAGAGATATCCGGAAGTACTACTTAAGTGGTATCCAAAATTTTTAAGTTTGGAAGATTCGCGTAAATCTGGAAACGGATATGTTCTTGCATGCGGTATTTTTCACCGCAAAGTCCGAGGAGACGAGAGATTGCAGCGCTGGTACAAAACATTTCCGCACGGTTTGCCCGGCGTTGGGTTGCTTATTTTGCGAATTGCGATTGGTGCAAAACTCCTCCTTGAAGCATCCGCTTGTATGGTGGAACCTCAGGGCTTGAAGCTGGGAGCCTGGGTCGCAGCATCCTTCGCGTTTGGAATCGGAGTTTCGTTTGCGCTTGGATTTCTGACTCAGCTTATGGCTGGCATTTCGGCGCTGGCCGGAGCCGCTATTTACGTTTGGCATCCTGCCTGGGCGTTTTCCTTCCTGAGCTTGACGAGTTTCGAGGCAATCGGAATGGCATTTGCGATCGCGCTGTTAGGTCCGGGTGCCATTTCCCTTGACGCTTACTTCTTTGGCCGGCGTAAGATCGTCATCCCTCGGGTAGTCAGGTCATAGCCGCTTAATTTCCAACAATGCCTGTTCCCACGACTGTGACAAAACTCTGACTCCTGTTTCAAAACCATCCTGACCCGAATATCCGAAAGTGGTATTTCGCGGACCTCCTGCAGCGATAAGGAAAAAACTGCTTATCGCAGGATGCGCGCGACCCGGCATCGCCTGCATAGTAGCAGCGTTGAGAACGAAGACTTAACGCGGTGTGGAGAGTGAGATGAGTTACACGGTCTCGGATGTTGAAACGGCTTCAATGCCCGCAGGAGAGTCGCAAGGATTTGGCTTCGGTCAATCGGACCAATCGATGGCTTCAGTTCTGGATATCCAGGCTCTCGATCGGATGATGAACCCCGCTTCGGTCGCCCACATGAGCATCCGGAACATCGAGCAGGTCATGAACGCTGTTCCCCAGCACATGTTTATCCTCGATGCGGATGCGACCCTATCCTTTGTAAATCGCGCGGCACTCGACTACGTCGGGCCGATTAATGCTGTCGCGCCAGCGGATCGTTTGCCGAGAATTATCCATCCCCAGGATGTGAATGCGCTCTTGAGTGCATATAAGGATGCCATCGCACAGGGGGTTTCTGTGGAAGCCGAAGCGCGTGTCCGCAGCCAGAATGGGCAATATCGCTGGTTTCTTCACCAGCTGATTCCGCTCCGCGATGAAAGTGGCGAGATTGTCCGCTGGTGCGGCACACGGATCGACATCGAGGATCATAGGGGAAGCAAAGAGCAGGCCCAGTGCGAAAATCTTCCACTGCGAGAAGAGATCGCCCCGATGGCGATGTTCGAAGAGATCGTTGGCACTTCGCCTCGTTTACAGGCGGTGTTGGCCCGGGTCACAAAGGTGGCACCGACGGATTCTACGGTTCTGATCACCGGCGAAACCGGCACTGGCAAAGAACTGATTGCAAGAGCCATTCACAAGAACTCTGATCGCGCGCGCCGGCCCTTTGTGAGCGTGAACTGCGCCGCGATCCCGCGTGACCTGATCGCCTCCGAGCTGTTTGGTCACGAAAAGGGGGCTTTCACTGGTGCGCTGCAGCGCCGCATGGGCCGATTCGAGCAGGCCGAGGGAGGGACGTTGTTTCTCGATCAAATCGGAGAACTTCCCGCCGAGACGCAAGTGGCTCTGCTGCGCGTCCTGCAGGAACGGGAATTTCAACGCGTTGGCAGCAATCAGACCATTCGAGCCAACGTCAGGGTCATTGTGGCCACGCATCGCGATCTACCCGCGGCCATCGAAGCCGGTACTTTCCGCAGCGATTTGTACTACCGAATCAATGTCTTTCCTCTGGAACTTCCTGCTCTGCGCGACCGCAAGGAAGACATTCGGCTGCTGATTGAATACTTTATCGATCGCTACACGCAGAAGACAGGAAGGCGCATGCGGAACATCGAGAAGAAGAGCCTGGACCGGCTCCAGTCCTATCCCTGGCCGGGCAATGTTCGCGAGCTACAGAACGTGATCGAGCGATCGGTGATTCTTTGTGATTCTGAAAACTTCTCGGTCGACGAAAGCTGGCTTTCTTCCCACGCTCGGCCCAACCGTCCGCTGACGGAAGAACTGGTTTTGCAGGAGAAGGAACTCATCGAGATGGCGCTTGCGGAGTGCAAAGGGCGAGTGTCCGGCCCTGTAGGCGCAGCTACCAAGCTCGGCATGCCGCCTTCAACTCTTGATTCCAAGATTCGCGCTCTGAAGATTGACAAGCACCGCTTCTACACCAACTGAATTTCGATAGTGCGTTTTCCCTCCCAAAGGCTGCGGCAAAATAGGCCCACCCCCATGTGTGGCCGCCGCAGCTTCCCTCCTTTATGAGCCAGCTGAGCGTCGGCGATCTCCTGGACACTCGGACGCCCCCGTTCAGTCGCGAAGCGTGCAGAATGCGTCCGCACCGCCAAGAGCGTGCCAAGGGAATTGGACGAGACTGCCGCTACGGGCCAACGATGACGATCTGATTCTGATTTGACAACGGGAGCCTTAGAGCGCGGCTGCAGCTGTAGCGCATTCGCGCTCGCAGTCGGGATCCTCTGCGAACATGGGCCCTTCGCGATCCAGAAGCCGGGGTCGCGCGGGTGGCTTTGGGCGATAGCTTGAGACAAGCCGCGCGACCACAACTGCGACGAAAAAGATACCAGACATACTCTCGAGCGCGGCGATCATTCGCACGTAAGGATTGAGCGGCACAATCCCTCCGTAGCCCACGCTGGTCAGGGTCACCATGCTGAAATAGAGGAACGTTGTGCCCTGCGTTGTGGGAATCGTCTGGTTGAATGCGTGGTCGACGAAATTATTCAAGAGGCAGTAAAGCTGGCCATACGCCGTGGCGATCACCAGGTAGCTGATGAATGCTTCCGCAATCGCGTTGCGTGGATTGTCGAACTGGGACCGGAAGTGGTCAAAGATGGCAACAAGGACCGAACACGAGAACGCCAGACCTACGATCGGAGCAAGATTGGCATAAGGACACGGATGCACAAATGCTTCGAGACTTCTGGCAATCATCCACACGATGGCGATGGGAATTACGGTCCTGTGAATAACCATGCGATCTGCGATTGCGCCGATGCCGGTGATCACCATCAACAGCACTCCGAATCCGAGCAGAACACCGGTGCGCGGATGCGAGTCCGCAAGGGGCGAGGCAAGCATTTCCGCAACCAGCGCCCACATCACGATTACGATCCGATGCCGGGCGAAAAACCCCGTGTGTAACCATTTGAGACTCATAAGAAGCTCCGGTTGATTTCGACGTCGGACCTACTCGACCGGCGACCAATCGTCGGTCGGATTGAACTCCTGAATGGATGCAGCAAGCCTTCTCGTGTCGGGACCCAGGTCACGCTCGTACACGACTCCGTTGACCCCAGTCATGAACGTCATGATGCCGGTTTCCGCATATTTCACGGGTGTCGCCAGGATGGCGTAGCCGCCGGTCATCTTGCCATCCTCGATGTAGCTTCTGGCACCGCCGGGAGCGTCGTCTCCTTGCGCCGTCAGGATGCGCAGTTCGTACCCGTCGATCACCAAAGGTTGGTCCGGAGAAAGGGGCGCCAAATACGATTGAGGTAGGTCGCTGAGGCCGGCGAGTGGACTCGCATCCTGCGTGTCCGATACCGGCCAATACAGCCCGTCCTGCTTGCCGGCGGTGCTGATAATGCGCTGAGCGAAACTCGTGTAGCCGCTATCGGCAAAATAGGTCTCCTGCGCATCGGCGACTGCGGCGGAAGCGTCGATCGTCAACAGTTCATTGCGCCCGATGTTGCGCGCTCGAATTTCTTCGGCTCCGGCCACAGCGTCGAAGTACCACTTGCTTGAGGAATTTTTGGCCAGCGGCACCGGAAAAGCGAAGTTGTCGGCACCGATATAAAGCACGCGGCTGCCATCGGTCATGTCCACCCAACGGTTCATCTTTTCGTACTTGGAGGCGAAGGTCTTCAGTGCAGCTTTGTCAGCCTCCTGGTCGCCGGTCGTCAACAGCGCCTTCGTGTCGACGCCGAGAATTTTCGCCAGTGCGCCGTCATCGCCGCTCCTGGCAGCCTGCTGCAAAGCCGCGCCGGCCTGGGCGGGCGACTGGAACGTCATCTGGGACTTGCGGGTTAGCAAGTTGCTGGTTCCGATCACAACTACACCGGCCACGACGGCGAACGCCAAGCCCGAGATTAGAACCACGTTCGTCCATTTCCGGGTTTTGCTTTTATTTGATTTCATTGTCAATCTCCTTGAAAGTTTTTTGATTGCGGAATGTTCGCTAGCCCTGTTACCGACGGCGTCCGCCGCCCCCGAAGGAACGATGCGGAGCCGGTGCGTGCATACGGGCCATGTGCTGTTGCGGACGACGGCCGGCCATGCTGTTGCGGCCGCGATTGCTCTCCATGCGGTTGGCGCCTCCATCTCCGCTGAAGCGCGAGCGGTTCTCACTGCCGGAGTGGTTGTCGTTATTACGGTTCTGAGCGAAGGATTCGCCACCGGGGTGTTGCGTGGCGCCGCTTCCGCCGATCAGCCCATGGTTTCCGTTGTTGCCGCCGTTGGGTTGATTGTTCGCATTGGTGCCGGGAACGTCGTGGTGAAATGCGCCGTTGGGCCCGTAATAGCCGTTGGGGTGATAGGCGCCGTTCGGTCCATAGGAAGTGTCAGTGCCCGGATGGTAGCCGGGATTTTGGCGCACTCCGCCATTGCCGCCGATCAGCCCGTGGTTTCCGTTGTCGCCGCCGTTGTCCTGATGCCAACCGCCGTTGGGGCCGAAATATCCATTGGGGTGATAGGCACCGTTCGGGCCGTAGTGCGTGTCGGTGCCCGGATGATAACCAGGATCTGGGTGGTAGGCACCGTTGTTGCCGTAATACCCACGACCGCCGTTCATTGCCGCACCACCGCCCCAGGGGTGATAGCCGTTGTAGTTCGTGTTGTTCCAGGTGTGGTTATTGATGTAGGTGTTGTGGTTGTAAATAATGGTCGTCGAGCCACCGCCGCCACAACAGCCCCAGTGCAGGCCCCACGCGTGCCATCCCCAGCCGAAGCCACCGCCCCAACCGCCGCCACCGAACCAGGCTCCAATCGTGATGGGAGCTCCGAAATAAAGGCCGACCGAAGCAACGGGCAGCGGCGGAGGAATGTAGTACGGCACCACGACGGGCGCGCCGTAAACTACCGTCGGGTTGTATTGCGGAACGTAAACGACCTGCGGATTCGCTGGCTGGATAACGATCGTGTTCGCAGCGGGTGTGGTCACCGTAATCTGCGAGTTGGATTGCAGCGAGCCGGCGGCTTGCGCCCTGGCGCGCATGACTTGCACGGCTGCCATCACATCGGACTGCTGATTGGCGAAGGCCTGGCCGAGGCTCGATGTCCAGGAAAGGTTATGCGCCATGTTGTCGAGCACTGAGGGAAACTGGGTCAAAGCTTTAACGCTGGGATCCCATGACTGCTGGTCTGCAGCCTGAGCCAGCGCCTGCCCGGTCAGATTGCGGTTCTGCGTAAGCCAGTCGTCGGCGTAGGTGACTTGCTCCGGATTCGTTGAAGCCGCGAGCACCTGCGCCACCAGCGCGTCGGGATAGAGCGCGATGGGAGCGACGAGCGAATTCAGTTGATCGGCTGACAGCGGCGCGGGAGCCGGCGCTTGGGTCGTATTGCCCTGCGGCGCGTAATTCGTCGACTGTTGCGCCTCGGGCTGAGCTGCCGGGCCCTGCGCTGGAGTTTGATACGTCGCTTGAGGCTGATACGCCGGCTGCGATTGGTACGACGGCTGAGCCTGATACGTCGGGGCCTGATAGGCAGGCGCCTGATACTGAATTTGCTGTTCTGGAGGAGTCAGAACCGGCTGTGACGAATAAATCGCGCCAGTGCTCGGCGGAACTGGTGCCGCAACCGTGGCCGGACGCACGGCTTGCCAGGGCGCGTGCCTGCCGTGGATTCCACACGTTCCCGACATGTTGTCGCCAAAAATCTCTCCGTGAAAATGAAGAACGTTTCGGGTCACCGTATCGAATCGAATGTGGTGCCCATTGACTTCCCCTTGAATCGGGCCCGACTGATTGGGACCTTCGAAATATCCCGTGATGCGGTTGCCGTATTGGGCGATTTGGACGTGTTTGATTTCGACGGTGCCGTTCTCAGCGTTGGTG
>JASHOT010000133.1 GCA_030040965.1 Candidatus Sulfotelmatobacter sp.
TTCTCTGTTTGCTAAGTCATGGGCTTCTCCAATGTCATTTTCAGTTCATAGCCACTGCGACGGCGTTTATACAGCGGGTGATACTTGTCGCCGCTGATCCAAAGCCGGTGTAGCAGTACCGCAAGCTTTCTTGCGACGGCCACGATCGCACGTTTCTTTTCGTTCTTTCCACCACGACTCGCGATTGCACAGCCCCATCGCTTGAGATCCGAATCGGGGCCGAACGTCCGAGTACGAATTGGGAGCATTGCACCAGTAGGGAGCCTAATCTGCGGTTGCCGGCTTGCTGATTCTCATCTGTTTGTCTACGTCTCCAGACTGGCTTGGCTGAAATCGGCGTGTATTCACAGTCTGTCCCGCATGTTGGTCTTGCCTCGGCCGGATCACGTTATCGGGCAGTATGCCCTTGATCGCGATTTCGCAGTTGTGACGACAAATGCGCTAGACTTCATCGAACTTCTCGACACACCTGTCCATCCAGGGTAGATCGTGTTGCGCGAAAGTGGACTGAGCAGGCAGGAACAGTGGGAGTGGCTCAGGCCAGTTGTGGAGCATGCCAGGAAGTCTGGGGACGAAGACTTCCTGCTGAACAAGCTGATTGAGATTAGCGGCGTCGGGCAGTTCAAAGTAAGGGAGATTCCGGAACCCTGATAAGCGGGATCGGAAGTCGAGATATGCTTTGGCAGGCGCAGAAAAGTGTGGGATACTCGGCTGTTGATGGGGCTTGGCGCGACGGAAACGCGAAAAGATTTTCGTACAATAAACGTACAATGGAATCGGCAATGGGGCCTTTTTTGCCCTTCTGGCCATACGGGGAATCAATAACTTACGTGCCGTTAACACCCTGAATAGTTCGACCCCCGTCGCCTCCACCAGTATCTCTTTTATTATCAATAATTTACAGTAACATTTTGATTTCGTACAATAGTATTCTGCGGAGGCGGGCTCTCTGCTCGAGTTTCTCGCGGGGTTTTTTCCTTCTCACCCCGTCAACCACCAAATGGATCCTATATTCTGGTCTCTAAAAATCGCTTTCAATTTGTGCTGTTCTGTGGCACATGGATCCGATAGCGAAATGACATTGCGAATGGTTGGACAGATCAATGGGCACGCGCCACAAGCTGAAACGGCGACCCACTATTTACCTTGTAGCTGCGCTGTCCAGTTCTGAATCACATTTAACGGCCGCCTGCCTTTTCCTGTGTCGCCTGTAGTGATCTGCAGAAACCGCTGGCCGTCAGCCGTGACCGAGAACTGTTGTCCTGCCGTGTTCGGAGAAAGATTGTTGACGTTGTACAGAGTGTGCATCGCACCCACTTCGAAACTCGATCCGTGGCCATCCACGTCCGCGCCGAATGTACTGGCGCTCCCCATTCGTAGAAAGAAGATTTGCTTTCCATCCCGCCGCCAGCGCGGCAGGACGCCTCCCCCGTTGGAAACCTGCCACTTCGCACCCGTCCAGGGAAACGGCGCTACATAAACTTCCAATGTCCCCGACTCGTCCGACGAATACGCCACCCAACGTCCATCGGGAGAAAACTGCGCGTATAGCTGATTCCCTGGCGCGGCAATGTATGCGAATGGTTTCCGGTCTCCGAACAGCGGTAGGGCCCAGATGTCGGTTCCATTTCCTACCGACGCCGTCCCAGCAATGTAGAGAATGTAGCGGCCGTCAGGAGACCAATCGCATAATCCGTTCTGCAAACCCTGGTATATGCCAACGTCAAGCAGTTTCTCTTCCTCTCCCGAACCATCCGCTGCTTTGGCCAGAATGGCTGGCTGCAGCGACGACGCGACTCCGCCGCGCATATACGCAATTCGCTTCCCATCGTGCGACCAGATTGGGCTGACATAAATGTTTGGTCCGAAGGTAAGTCGGGTGCGCGTATTTTGCTTCACGTCGTAGACCCAAATCACATACGAGTAAGCGCCTATGGCCGCTGCCGCCTTCTTGCCGTCAGGAGAGAGTTCGATCTGGTAGTAGTCGTCCGGTTCGCCCAGGTGCCCGATCTCCCTGCCATGATCATCGAACCAGGTTAATTGCATCGCGCCGCCGGCCATTCCCGGCTGGTAGACCATTGTCCCTTCATCTGACGCTGAAAAGGTTCCTCGCCACACCGAGCTATCCACCTGTACGTCGTCGTTCAAAACCGAAGCCTCGCCCTTTAACTCACCGGAAGACGGGTCAAAACGCTGCGCCATTAACGCGTTCTGCCGCACGAAGAGCAGATAACCCGAGGCATAAACCGCACTCGAGGGAGTCGATACAACCAGCTTGTTCTGCTTGCCATCGAGCGATGCCCAAAACACGGCGGTATCGCCGACCGTAGGTGCCGCGTGGTTCGCCGCGAGATATAGAAAGTGCTTTCCATCGGGGAGGAACACCGGCCAGCGGTGCGTGGTGTAGTTATTCGTGAAGCTTGTGATGGGCGCAGCCGTCCCTCCCATGGCCGCTACCTGGTAGATGGGCGAGCTGTATTCAGGAGAAAACACGATGGTCCCGTTCGAGCCCCAGGATGCGCCACGCCCGACGGGCGCGTCGCAAATGATAGTCGCCGGCCCGCCGCCAATGTCCATGCGCTTCAGCTTGGCGTCGGCGAAGAAGCCGATGGAGCGGCTGTCGGGTGACCAGAAAGGAAAGGTTGCGTCGTCGGTACCCGGAATCGGCTGTGGCGTCAAATTATCCATCGAGCGCAAAAAGAGCTGCTGCTTTCCCTGCGTGTGAGCGGAAAAAACGATGTGCGTGCCGTCGGGCGAAATCACCGGAGGACCGGCGTTGTCGCCGACGAAATTAAAGTCCCATTTATCCGATGAGGCGATCTGGGTGCGTACCAGCGGCTTTGCCTCGTGCGCGCCAAAATGGAAGAGCGCCAACGCAATCGCCGCGACCAACGCTACTCCCGCCACCGTCGAGGCCAAAAACGTCGACTTGCGAGCAGCATTCGGCGACGCTGTTTGTACATCGGCGGCCGCCCCGTCCTCCGCAATCCACTTCAGCTCGCTGGCTAGATCGCCCGCGTTCTGCCAACGCGCATCGGGATCTTTTGCCAGGCACTTCTTAATAGCGCGCTCAAGCACCGGCGGAGTCACTGGCTGCAGCGTACGGATCGGTGCCGGCTCTTTTTCAAGAATCGCGGCCGCCACCGAAACCAGCGTCTTGCCTTCAAACGCCCGCTTGCCGCCGATCATCTCGTACAACACTGCCCCAAGGCTGAAAATGTCGCTGCGCGCATCGGCTTCTTTGCCTTCGACTTGCTCGGGCGCCATGTACTGGAATGTGCCGACGATCGTGCCCTGCTGGGTCAGCGGAGTCGCGTGCGCACTCGTCATGGTAGCGGTCAGTTCAGCCGACACCGGTTTCACTGTGCTGATTTCCTTCGCCAATCCGAAGTCCATCAGCCTGGCGCCTGTCTTGGTCAGCATTATGTTGCCGGGCTTCAAATCACGATGCACCACACCGCGACGGTGAGCGGCGTCCAGGCCTTCCGCAATCTCCGCGCCGTAACGCAGCACCTGGTTGAGAGGCATCGGACCACGTCGCAGACGGTCGGCCAGCGTCTCGCCCTCGAGCAACTCCATGACGAGATAACGCACACCATCGTGCTCGCCGACATCGTGCAGATGACAGATATTGGGATGGTTGAGAGAAGAGATCGTACGCGCCTCGCGCTCGAAGCGCTCTCCAGCATCCGGTCGGTCCGACAGGTGGGCAGGCAGAATCTTGACGGCCACGCTGCGCTCTAGCCGTATATCACGCGCCCGGTACACCTCGCCCATACCGCCGCTACCGAGCGGGGATTGGATTTCATAAGGGCCAAGCTTGGTGCCAGAGGAGAGAGGCATTCGCGACGGCCATTATATCTTGCAAAGCCGCTTATTGCGTTCGATCAGCGGCCGATTCTGGCAAGACGGACGCGATCACTCCTCATTTGGCTGCCAGGGTTTCGAACCCGACCCGAATCTTTGAAATTGACTTGAGGAAGGTTAGCTCGGATGACTTAAGCTACTGCGGCAGCCCCACCTTCCGCACCAGTTCCGTGAAGCGTGGGTCGGAATGCAGCGAACTTAGCGCAAAATGGGTTTTCAAACTTTCCATCTGGTAGTCGCGCTCCCGGTAGGCGGTATCGAGCCAGGCGAGAGCTTCGTCGTTATTGCCAAACTCTGCATAGTAAGTAGCAATTTCGAATGCCGAGGTATAACCGGTTTTTCGTTCCTGTAGCCGGGTCTGGATAGCCTTTTCCAAGGCCGATTTCCAACCGCCGGCGTGAAACCCCTGTTCCAGGGCGTTGGCAAGCGCCGCGTCAGACAAACTACCGGAGAATTGCGCGTAGAGTTTCCACTCGTCCACAACTTTCGCGTAATCGTGCTTACGCCAGTATCCTGCAGCAAGGCAAAAATGCCCGCGAGCGTACGACGGATTGTCCTGAACCACTTTTGCGCAAGTGGCGATGCTGTCGTCATATGCTCCCGCAAGCACCAAAGCGTAGCCGACATTGAAGACAACGACGGGAGAAAGCGGGTCGAGTTGATATGCCCGTTTTGCCTCGGCAACCGCCTCATCTTGCTGGCCGCCAACCTGGGCAATGTCCTGGGCATACCAGAGCCGCGCTATGGCATCGTTGGGATCGAGTTCGATAGCCTTTTTGTATTCCGCTTCTCCGGCCCCAAAGTCCCATTCGTTCTCCATGTAGATACTGCCGAGAACAGCATGGGGGTGAGACAAGGTCGGATCCAGATCTAGCGCTTTGCGCGCGGCGGCACTGGATTTCGGATAGTCTTCGCTCGGAATACCGCCATAACTGGGTAGAACGGAATAGGTATCGGCTAGTCCGGCATAGGCTAGTGCGTAGCCGGGATCTTTGGCGATGGCCTGATTGAAATAAGAGATGGAGGCTTGCAGATCCGCGGGCGTTCGTTTGTTCAGGGCATAGCGCGCTTTGGTATATAGGTCGTAAGCTTCGGGATTCTGCGTGCCTTGTTTGCCCACTTGCTGCTTTTCCGCGCTGCTCATCCCCGAGCGCAACTTCGCCGCCAGGTCACTGACGATTTGCTCTTGCAATGCGATGACGTCACGGTTCTTTCCACTGTAATGCTGCCCCCAAAGCTCGGTGTTGTCGCGGACGTCGGTCAGTTCGGCGCTAACCTCCAGGTTGTCTCCATGCGCCGTTACCCGCCCGCTCACCAGGGCGGCCACGCCGAGTTCGTTGCCGACCTTCTGTACGTCCACATCCTTCCCCTTATAGCGGAAGACCGAGTTGCGCGACTTTACTTTCAGATCGGGCACGTGAGTGAGGTTTGCAATCAGCGACTCGGTGATTCCATCGCTCAAATAATCTACGCTTGCGTCTGCGTTGACGTTCGTAAAGGGAAGCACGGCAATGGAATCAATTTGCGACGCCCCGCGCACCCGCATGTACCAGACGCCCACCACAACCAAGGCGACTACTGCCATGCCGGTGGCGGCAATCCCCACCCTGCGCCCCTTGGGGTTTGTCTCCGGTGCCGCTTGAATGACCGCAACGCGGCTGGACTCGGTCTGCCGTTTCAGCCGCTTGAGATCAGCCAGGAAGTCGGCCGCGTGCTGGTACCGCGTGTCGCGATCCTTCTCCAACGCTTTGTCAATGATCCGCTCCAACTCCGAATGCACTTCCGGATTCAGTCTCACCGGCGATGTCGGTGTACGGTTCAGAATCGATTCAAAGATGACTCCCGAAGTATCTCCGCGAAACGGCAGCGAACCCGTGGCCATTTCATAGAGCACCACCCCAAACGAAAACAGATCCGTGCGGGCATCCAATTCCTTCCCCCGCACTTGCTCCGGCGACATGTAGGCGACCGTCCCCAGCGCGGTGCCGGGGCTGGTCAGTTGCGCCGGGCCAGCGTCGGCCGTAGCCTCCAGCATGACCTCTTTTTCTGGAACTCGCGCACCGCCAGACGACACCTTAGCCAGTCCGAAATCGAGAATCTTGGCGTGTCCTGCCTGGGTCACCAAAACATTCGCCGGCTTGATGTCGCGGTGAACCACACCCTTGGTGTGCGCCGCATTCAACGCATCGGCCATTTCAAGCCCGAGCGCGAGCACCATCTCAATCTCCATCGGCTTTCCGGCGATGCGATGCTTCAGGGTCTCGCCTTCCAGATACTCCATGGCGATAAACGATTGCTCTCCGTCCTTGCCAATTTCATAGATAGTGCAGATGTTGGGATGGTTCAACGCGGAAGCGGCCCGTGCTTCACGACGAAAACGTTCAAGAGCCTGGGGATCCTGGGCCAGATCGTCAGGCAGGAATTTCAGAGCCACGAAGCGGCCCAGTTCGGTGTCCTCGGCCTTGTAGACCACGCCCATGCCGCCACCACCGAGCTTTTCTACGATGCGGTAGTGCGAGATGGTCTCGCCGATCACTGGGCTTTGATCTTACGTGGGCGAAGCCGAGCAGGTCAATGAAGGGAGAGGCGCCTCTCCTTCGCTCGCGGTCCACAAACGGTTTATCGCCATCAACTCGCTAATCACCCGCGACTCGGGAACGAGCAATATGCGTGCCAAGAAAATGTGAGGAGCCTTGTCGACTCTACGTGGGCTCAATCGCGCGATAGGGCTATACTTTTCCGATCCGGCCGCTGCAATTCAATGCACCGTCTGATGCCAGCAACAAAGCTCATTGTTTCAGGTCCGCAGTCCAGTTGATAATGAGGGTGAGCGGCTCGGTGACGGATTGCGACATAACGGTGTTTATCACGAATTTCTTGCCGTCGGCGGAAACGGTGTAAGGTCCGTTTGGCGCGTTCACGGCGTTTGCTTTGAACAAGGCATGGGGCGTGCCTAGTTGCAGGCTGGAGCCATTCTGCCGGATGTCCACCGTCATGATCTGTTGGTCAGACGAAAAAAAGAAAAGCTCCTTGCCGTCGTTCCGCCATTTCGGCCGCACTCCTCCAGCAGTGGATACCTGCCAGCGGCCGGCGCTGCTGGGGAACGGCTGGATGTAAACCTCCTGGCGCCCTGTCTCATCATTGGCATAGGCCAGCCACTTGCCGTCGGGCGAGAAGGCCGGTGTGACATCCACAAAATTTGTAGCTACCACAGGGAACGGTTTTTGCTCGCCGGCCTTATCCGGGAACGTGGGCAGCGCCCAGATATCCCAGTTATTCGATTTAGGATCGTACCGCATGTAAGCGATGTACCGACCATCCGGAGAAACGGAAAATGGAAAGTCCATGATGCCGGGCGTTTCCAGCAGCTTCTGCTTGCTGCCTGTGCCGTCGGCGTTCTGGCGATAGAGAGAGTCCGGAGCACCGTTCGGCCCGTAACTGAAGACGATTGATTTTCCGTCGGGCCACCAGATGGCGTCGGTGCTGTAAAGCGGGCCAAAGGTGACGCGGGTTTTGGTGTGGCGCGCGAGGTCGATCACCCAAATGTCGCCGATTCCATTGACTTCGATAGCCACGGCTAACTTGCTTCCGTCGGGAGAAAGATTGGGCCAGTGGTAGTCGGCTGACTCGGGCAGCACGGGTTCACCCTGCTTGCCGGATGCGTCGTACCAGACGAGTTGGGATCCGCCGGCAGGGGCGCCGCGCTGGTAGAGCAGTTCGCCGTTCGCCGAAGCAGTCACGATGCTTCGCCACGTGTCAGTATTAACCGCGACGTGGTCAGCCAGAGGCCTGCCTTCGCCCTCCAAGGCAAGACTATGCAGGTTGATACGTTGAGCCATCAGCGTGTTATCGCGCACGAACAACAGATATCCCGGAGCAGCATAGATAGCATTGGAATCATTGCGCAGGAGCAGCTTGCGCCCCTTCGAATCGAGCGCAGCCAGATAGACGCCGCTGTCTGCGGCAGTCGAGCCGCGAGCGAAATAGACAAAATGGTTGCCGTCAGGAAGAAACTCCGGCCAGCGATGAGAAATCTCCTTCGCGTCGAGGGTGGTCAGGGGTGCAGGCGTGCCCCCGGCAGCATTCACGCTCACAAGGCCCGAAGCCGTCTCTGCCGCGAAAATGATGGCACCACTGCTGTTCCATGTTCCCCCGCGTCCGGAGCGGGCGTCGCAAAGAGCCTGCGGAGGACCGCCGCTGGCGTCGATTTTGTTCAGTTTGCCCGCAGCGAAGAACCCGACGTAGCGGCTATCGGCAGACCAGAACGGATAGGTTGCGCCTTCAGTTCCCGACATAGGCTGCGCGACTGCAGAGTTTAGCGGCCTGACCCAAAGCATTTGCTTGCCATCTGCGCTTTTGGCCACGAACGCGATTCGTCGGCCATCTGGCGAGAGCATTGGTGGGCCGGCATCGTTTCCGGTCAGCACGAAAACGGTTTTCTCAGGTGCCAGGATGTAGGCGTGAACCGCAGCCTGCGGTGTGCGCGGCGATTGTAAGTAAGCAACCGCGAACGCGATCACGGCCACGGCAACCGCTCCCGCGACAACCCACGACATCCAACTCCGACGCGCAGGCACCCCGGTGGGAGATTGCACTGACGAAACTGGCTCCTCGGCAATCGCCTGCAACTGCAGCTTCAGGTCGTGCGCCGACTGGATCCGCTCGTCGGGATCTTTATCGAGGCACAGTCGAATGACGCGGTCCAGTCCAGGTGGGGTCTGAGGACGCAAAATGCTGACCGAAGGCGGGTCGAGGGCGAGAATCTGCCCTACGATGCTGGCCTGCGTTTTCCCTTCAAACGTGCGTCTGCCCGTCACCATCTCGAACAGCATCACGCCGAACGCGAAGATGTCAGAGCGGGCATCGGCCTCAATGCCTTGAATCTGCTCGGGCGACATGTACTGCACTGTGCCGATTACAGCTCCCGCGGTTGAAAGCGGCGTAGCGGGCGTTGGCGAGGGCATGGTTGCAGTCAATGCTGCGGCAAAGACGGAGGGCGATGTAGCGCTTCCCTTCCCAGAAGCGACCGTTGCGCCGAAAGGTTTCGCGAGACCGAAATCAAGAAGCTTGGCGCCTGACTTGGTGAGCATCACGTTGCCCGGTTTTAGGTCACGATGCACCACTCCGGCGCGATGGGCTTTTTCCAGCGCGTCGGCAATTTCGATGGCGATGGTCAGAACTTGCTCGGAGGATAAAGGTCCTTTTCGCAGGCGCTCGGCCAGAGATTCGCCTTGCAGGAACTCCATTACGAGATACTTGATGGCCCCTTCGTTGCCGACATCATGAAGCACGCAGATATGCGGATGCTGAAGCTGCGAGATGATCTTGGCTTCGCGTTCGAAGCGGGCGCGCAGTTCAGTGCTCGCTACCAGTTGCGCATTGAGGATTTTGATGGCGACCGTGCGCTCCAGTCGCGTGTCGCGGGCGCGATACACTTCGCCCATGCCGCCCGCCCCGAGGGGCGATTCGATTTCGTAGGGGCCAAGTCGTGTGCCAGAGGTCAGAGCCATCAGTCGCGGCAATTATAGTCGGTGTTTTTTCCCCTGCGACCAAGGAGAATATGTGAGATTCTGGGCTGGTGGTCGTCGGCCATCCGGAAGTTGGCCGGAAATGGGCTTTGGGGGAAAGTAAGTCGGAACGCTCCGTCGCTCCTGCGCAACCCCTGGGACACGTGTATAGGTAGCGGCTCTGTTGGTAAGAAATGGCTAACTCTGCTATTTTCAATTCTCGTGCTTAAATGAAAATAGGGCGAAATGGTATTTTCGACTCTTCCGAAATCCGCGAGCGGTTTTTCGCCACTCCAGTTGCCGACCTTTCAACAAGAAATTTGTACGATAATTGTACGATGGATATGCTTATGTAGGCCTTTCGGCACTTTCGTCCCTTTGTAGAATCAGTAAGTTACAGCATCTAAATGGGGATGGAAGGTTCGACTCCCGTCGCCTCCACCAGTATCTCATTTATTATCAATCGTTTGTAACGATTTTAGGCGGGTTCCTGCCCGCCTCTGTCAACTCGTTTGAGATCAGGAGTTTATGCTGGCGTCTTTTTGTTTCGTACAATTTGGGCGTTCTCTTAGCGGCGCACCAACCGCGGCCGTCTCAATGGCGCTGGCTCTATCCAACTGGACCAAGCTCCAAAATCTGCTGATTCTGCGACTTCGTTTCCCTCTCTCTCGTTCCTCTTAGCTAAAGGGTGTCATCGAAGCGAGCGCCATGGCTTCGC
>JASHOT010000134.1 GCA_030040965.1 Candidatus Sulfotelmatobacter sp.
AGTTGGGCTATGCCCAAGAGTTATGGACGTACGGTCTGCTGACCGCCCACCTGCGGCAGCAGGCCCGAGCGGCAGGGTACCCGGAGTTGGAGCGGGTGAGCCGCTCCAAGCTGCATAAGATCTTGATGCAGGGTGAACTTGGCCCGCATAAAGTTCGTTACTATGTGGAGCGGCGGGACCCGGAGTTCGCGTCCAAGATGGCAGCGGTACTGCATGTTTACAAGGAAGTAGAGATTGTTAATGAAGGACTGCTGCGCGGAGAGATTCGCGAGCCGGGGATGGTCACGGTGTCCTACGACGAGAAACCCGGCATTCAGGCACTGGCGCAGAAAACGGCTGACCGGCCGCCCCTGCCCGGGCAACATCCCAGCTCGACCCGGGACTACGAATATAAACGACTGGGAACCGTTTCGCTGCTGGCGGGTCTGGATCTGCACCGTGGCACAGTGACCGAGATCGTCAGCGATACGCATAAGAGCAAGGACTTCATTGAGTTCCTGAAAAAGCTGGATGCTGCTTATCCGGCGGCCACGACGTTGCGACTGATTCTCGACAATCACTCCGCCCATATCTCGAAGGAGACGCAACGCTACCTGGTGGGTCGGCCGCAACGCTTTCAGTTCGTCTTCGTTGCCAAGCACGGTTCGTGGCTCAATCTGGTGGAGAATATGTTCAGCAAGATGGCGCGCAGCATGCTCAGGGAGATCCGGGTGCAGAGCAAACAAGAACTCATCCAGCGAATCCACCTGTATTTCCAAGAAGTCAATGCGGCTCCAGTAGTATTCCGATGGAAGTACAAGATGGATGAGGTCTCTATTGATTAATTACTTAGAGAACGATGATCTAGTATGAGATGGACGTTGTGGAGAATTGAGACGACTGAGCCGGGCCATCCGTAGACAGCCACTCCCCCCTCAACAACCTCTACCTGCAGAGAGTCTCCCCTAGGCCCCCGAGCTACGATTCTGTAGGTAAGAGCGGGAGCAATCGAAAGCATTTCGCCCCAAGGTTCAAGGTAGACGTTAATGCTTGTCCCTAAAGAATTTTGCAAGCGCAGTTCGACAACCTGCGATTGTCCGTCCGTTGTGGATGTCACTGCCCCCCCAGCAATTCGTAAGCGCGCTGCATAAGTTTCTCGCGCCCGGCAGCGCTCGGATTTCCAGGGTTTTGCTCGCGCACCTGCTTGTAGAAGTCACGCCATGCCTGTGCCATGTCCTTCGTGACGCCGGATTGCTCTAGTTCCTCACGCGTCAGGGTCTCCATTCGCGCCAAGGCATCGGCATCACCCCTGCCCCATTTCATGACCTTCTGACCAAAATCAGCGCTGCCCATCCCGCCGGGTGTCGGAAGAAACACAGTGGCGGTTGAAAGCGGACCTAAATGTCCCAAAAAATTATCCCATGTCTCCTCTGTCAAGAGGTCTACAATCTCCCGCTGCTTGACAAGCACCTCCTGATTCGTTGCAGTCAGCACCCATTCCTGGGCTCTTTTCCCACCCTTTCGCACAGAACGCGAAAGGATGGGGCACCCAACATGTAAATTGGGCAAGCAAAAACAAATCCAGAAGACTGGGGAACCCCGTCCGAAGCTGGGATCGATGACAAGCGCGAAACGATTGTCTGTGACGATGAACTTCGACGCCTGTGGACTACGGAAAAAGCATCAATGGCGTATGCCGTATTCGCGGGCGGGGCGGCCGCGCCACACGTGTGTGGGAGAATAGGTCGTATCGGCAGGATCAAAAGCCTGGGCCACCCGTCCGAGAGACGACAGTCAATTTCTTTTCCCTTAAGCCCACTCGAAAAATCAACCATCCCCACTCAAGCCAAAACCGGGCTTGAATGGGGCACCGGGATTCGGAGATCACTTACGCGGCGGCTTGCTGGCGGTAGGCCGGAAGGAATGATTCGTTGACGAACGTTTCAAATGAAGTGGGAGTTGTGTTTTGCGATGAGCGGGGTTCGAGAGCCTTCATGTATCCCGAGTTGAGGGAGTGGGCCATCTCAAGCAAGAGCGAGGTGAAGGCGGGGGACATTCCCATTTGCTGGAAGGCGGGACGAAGCTGCTCGTCGGGCGCTTGGGTGTAGCCGAGCGACGGCTTGCCGATGGCTTTGCCGATGATCGAAGCCACTTCGACATAGTCGAGGTCGCGCTGGCCCTGCAGTTCGCGGGTCTGCTTGCCGCGGAACTCGCGGCGCAGGAGGGCGTCAGCGGCGGCCGCTCCAATATCGCGAGTGGCGATCAGCGGGAGCTTGAGCGTAGGCGTGAGCGGTCCGGCCACGTTGCCGAGGGAGCGGATTACGTTGACCTGGGGCAGAGTGTTTTCCATGAAGTAACCGGCGCGCAAAAAGAGAATGTTGGCGCCGTTGATTGCGTTGAGCTTTTGTTCCAGATTGTGCAATCCGACGACCGGCCCAGTACCGGATGGCTTGTCGGCGCCGATGCTGCTGAGCGCGACTACGTGCTGAATATGCGCGGTGCGGATGGCGGTCGCGATCGTGTCGACCACGCGATTTTCGTAGGCGAGAGGATCGGTGGCGCCAGGGTTAGGCGGAATCAGAACGTAGGCTGCGTCAGCGCCCTGGAAAGATTTGGTGAGAGCGGCAACATCAGCGGCGTCGGTGGTTGCCACCTGCGCGCCTTTTGCGGTGAGCGGCTGCAAGTGTTGAGGGTTTCTTCCCACCACGCGGACCTGCTGGCCCCCTTCGAGAAGAGTTCTGGCCACGACCGCGCCGGTGTGACCGCTTGCTCCGAGAACGACAAACATAAATACCTCCAATAAAAATTTGGATGCGACAGATGGCTGGCGGCTTCAGGAAGATGAGGCGAGAATGTGTGGGCCTTGGGATTGGGTGTTCGCCTTAGGCGAAAGCACTCGCAAAAAGAATGGGATCAGCTGTGGCGCCTTCCGCTGATGCTAGGTTTTTTCCACCGACTGGGCGGCTGCTTCGAGAAAGATGCGGAGTTCATCGCGGTCTTCGGGGAGCATGCGTATGAACTCGATGCCGTTGCCGAATTGGGGATCGCAGGTGACGACGCGGGCGAAGATGAGAAGGGTGTCTTCGAAATCGGCTCCGGGGAGTTGGGCTTCGAGCTGGAGTTTGAGTTCGAGCTCGGCTCCAACCGGGAATGGATACATGCTCTCGATGTAGCAGCCGCCGAGGCTAATGTCGGAAGGGATGCAGTGGATGGGAGTATCGCTGACAGATTTGTGGAGCTGGGCGTGAACTTCGACGGGGAGGTTCAGCTTGAATCGCGGATGCTGGCGGCGTTCCGGGAATGCAGGTTGCGACATGAGACACCTCTCAGTCGAACCCCACGTTTCTCCCCCACATGATGAATTTTAAATCTGCAGCGGATGCGGACAAGGTGCCGATTGGGCGATTCCGTTGGTACCTGTGGGAGAGTTACTTTTGGGGAATTTGCCGACTCATGTTTTGTGCGGAGCTGCCGATTTCGGCGGTGTAAGGGGAAGGAGTGGGTATGGGAGCGATTACGAACTTACTAACGGCCGTACAGGAAGTGTCAGGGAATGCCGGTTTGAACACGGCTGCCGCGGCGCAGGCGCAGACGCAGGATTCGCAGAACGAAACTGACTCGGTGCGTTTGAGCGAGGCCCAGCAGGCGTATCAGCTCTACAATCAGGGACTGCCGATCACGCAGATTGCGTCGAGCCTGAGTTTGAGCGTGGCGGCGGTGGATAATTATTTGAATATTTCCAGCTCGTCCAGCTAAACCTGCGACGTCCGACGTTTTAGTGACTGCGAAAGAATTGCACAGATCGTTCGCCAGGATGACTGCAGTTGCGGCGAGACTGCGGGACTCGTGTGCTTGCGGTTGACAAAACATGTAACGCGGTGCATAACTTTTTCTTTCAGCCGGATCACGGGCAATGACACAATAGCGGCTGATGCGTTGTGTTCCTGGGATGCCGCTGGTGGCGCTGGGTGCGCTGCTGTTGCTCGGAGGAAGTACTGGGTTCCGTTCTCCTGGAAATCGTTCTTCGGAACCTCGCTCTTCAAGGACGCAATCCGTCCGAACTCAATCCGCGAAAACGATTCAGCCACAATTTGGTGATGTGACGGCGGCGCTCGGGGTGAAGTTCGAGCACGTGGCGTCGCATACGGCGAAGCACTATTTGCCGGAGGCGATGGGAGCGGGCGTGGCGTTGTTTGACTACGACAACGACGGGAGGCTGGATATTTTCCTGGTGAATGGAGCGACGATTACGGATCCGACGGCGAAGGGAGCGATTCCGCAGAAGACGGGGCCGAAGGAGTGGAACCGGTTGTATCACCAGAAAGAGGATGGAACGTTTGAGGATGTAACCGAAAAGGCGGGGCTCGAGGGAACGGGATTCGGGATGGGGGTGGCGGTCGGTGATTACGACAACGATGGTTTCGACGATTTGTATGTGACGGCGTATGGAGGGAACAAGCTGTACCACAATAACGGGGATGGGACGTTTACGGATGTGACGGAGAAGGCGGGAGTGGGGGGATCGGGGTGGTCGACGAGCGCGGCCTGGGTGGATCTGGATAATGATGGGCTGCTGGATCTGGTTGTGCTGCGATATCTGGATTGGGATTTTGAGGATCTCTGGTGCGGCGAACACAAGCCAGGATATCGGACGTACTGCCATCCGGATTATTTTCATCCGATCCGGCCGCTGGTGTTTCATAACGATGGCAATGGGCACTTTACGGAAGTGGGGCAAAAGATTGGGTTGGCGAAGCCGGGCAAGGGCCTGGGCGTGGCGATTGCCGACTACGATCGCGATGGAAAGATCGATCTGATGGTGGCGAATGATTCGATGAACGAGTTTCTTTATCACAATCGCGGCGACGGTACGTTTGAAGAAGTTGGGTTGACGTCGGGAATAGCGGCGGATGGCGAGGGACGGACGTTTGCGGGGATGGGAGTGGATTTCGCGGACTATAACAATGATGGACTGCCGGATGTAGTGATTACCGACCTGGCGAATCAGATGTATGCGATCTACAAGAACAAGGGCGATGGGACGTTTGATTATGCGAGTTACGACTCGGGGATTGGAAAGATGACAAGGTCACATTCGGGATGGGGCGTGCGGTTTTTCGATTATGACAATGATGGATGGAAGGACTTGCTGATCGCGCAGGGACACGAAATGGATACGATCGAGGTCACGTCTCCGCAGCTAAGGTATCGGGAGCCGATGCTGTTAGCGCGAAATACGGGAAGCGGGTTTGAGGATGTTTCGGGGCAGGCGGGGAGCGTATTTCGCGAGGCGTGGCTGGGGCGCGGTTTGGCGATTGGGGACATTAATAATGACGGGCGGGTGGATGCGGTGGTTACGACGAATGGCGGCGCGGCGCATATTCTGCGAAATCAGACCGAGAGCGGGAATCATTGGCTGACGTTGAAGCTGGTGGGGCGGAAAAGTAATCGAGATGGGATTGGGGCGGAAGTGAAAGTGGTGACTGCCGCGGGCTCGCAATGGGCGACTGTGAGTACGGCGGGGAGTTATTTGTCATCGAGCGACAAGCGGGTGCATTTTGGGTTGGGTACTGAAATGGGCGCTAAGAGTGTGGAGATTCGTTGGCCGAGCGGCGTGGTGCAGACCTTGCGAGATGTGAAGGGGGATCAGATTGTGGAAGTGGAGGAGGGGGAGAAGTGAAGCGTGGGGCTGTTGGCCTGCGGCGGCTTAGTGGTTGGGGATCGGGAGAAGAATTCCCAGCCTAGCGCGCACAGAATGCGCGTTAAGGGTGGGCACACACTGTTTGTTCTGGGCGAGATTCGCGAAGCCGCAATCTTCAGTGGCCTTGTTGCTGCGCGATCAGCTGTGCAACTTTGGAGTCGGTGCCCACCGGCTCGACGCAAAGAATCTGGTTGGGGTTGATGTACATGCGGTCGGGCTTGTGCAATTCCTGTCCGCGTTTCACGAGGACGTTATTCGCTTGCTTGGTGTCAGGATTGGTCTGCGTGACGATGTAGTAGACCTCGGTCAGAATGGGGCGGGGCGTGCCGTATCCCTGCAGCTTTCCAAAATACGCAGTGCCGTTGGTGAGCAGGACGGCCTGGTAGGGCGTGGTGAATGTGATGCTCGAAGGCGTGATCGTCCGCATGTAAAGGAATGCGGCGATGATGACGGCCAATCCGGCGAGCGCCCAAACGACTTGAACGATAGCGCTGCCCTGCTGACGATTTCCCGGATGAGACGGGATCTGGCCTTGGGATGAAGACTCACTCCTGGTTTGTTCCTTAACGGTTGCGGCGCTCGTTCCGCGAATCGTGCCATCGCTGCTCATGAGAAAATTCCTCCTAAGAAAATTTAGAACTGGGTTGCCATGTCGAAGATTGCAGTGCTCAGTCTATTCGCTGTTCTGCAGATGACGCCGGTGTACCGCGCCCAGCAAATGAATGCCGAGGGCATCCGGCTGATGCAGATGAATCGCGCCGCAGATGCAGAGAGCGAATTTCGCCAGGCAGTACAACTCGATCCCGCGAACATGGAAGCGGTGATCAATCTCGGCATCGCTATTTTCAAACAGGGGAGATTCGCAGAAAGCATACCATTTTTCGAGCGGGGAGTGGCGAGCCGGCAGCAGGACGCGGGAGTGCACAACGATCTGGCACAGGCTTATGTACGGGTGGGACGGGCTCATGATGCAGCGGCGGAGATGGCGCGAGCGTGCGATCTGGACAGCAAGAATCCGGAGTACCGGCGATTCTTGGGGGACATGCTTGTGGAAGCCGGGGATCGTCAGGCCGCGGAGACAGAGTTGCGGCTGGCGGTGAAGCTGGCACCGAAGAGCGCGGAAAACTGGCTGTCATTGGCCAAACTTCTGATCAAGGAAGATCGCAGGGACGAGGCGGCGAAGGCGTATGGCACTTCGCTGCGATTGAATCCACACCAGCCGGATGCACTGCGAGAGTTAGGCGAGCTCGGTGCGTTTGAGGGCGATTTTAAGTCGGCTGAGGAGAAGTTTCGACAGGCGATTGCGATCGATCCGCAAAATGCCATGCTGCATGCGGATTTGGGAAGCACTTTGATGAAGGCGGGGGACAAGGATAGGGCGGAAACCGAGCTGCGCAAGACGGTGGAGTTGAATTCGTCGCTCGGTCCGGCACACCGGGATTTAGGCCTGGTGCTGCGCGAAAAAGGAGACCTGGATGGGGCGTTGCGAGAACTGCGGCGCGCTGCTCAATTGACGCCGAATGACGCCGCGCTGCATTTTCAGTTGTCACGGACGCTGCGGCAGGCGGGAAAAACCGAGGAAGCCGCGAAGGAAGCAAAGATCAGCGAAGAGTTGGGGAAAGAAGAAAAGAACAGCGCGGAGGCTCTGGGCAAGGCGAATCAGGGCTTGGCGCTGGTTGAGGCGGGAAAAACTCATGATGGATTGGCAATGATTGAGGAAGCGATCAAATTGGATCCGAAGAATCTGACGGCGCACTTCAACGAGGCGATTGCTTTGCGCTACGCGCATCGTTATGACGAGTCGATTGCGCAGCTGCAAGAGGTTCTGAAAATGGAGCCGGATATGCCGGCGGCGCATTATCAGTTGGGAGTGGATTTTTACAAGAAAGGGGAATTTGCCGAGGCAGTGGCGGCGTTTCGGCGGGCGGCGAAACTGATTCCGGGAACGGCTGAGGTTCATAACGGGCTAGGTGTGGCGCTGGCCAGAGCAGGAGATGCGAGCGGCGCGGCGGCAGAGGTTGCAGCCGCGCTCAAGATCGAGCCGAAATCGCAGCTTTACCGAAAGAATCTGGAGTGTTTGCAAAATCCCACGCCAGGATGTGCGTTGCGGCCGTAAGCCCGCAATCAGGGGAAAAATTTGCGTGGTGACGGGCGCTGGATTGCAAGAAGTTGCAATGTGGGAGTCCTCGCGAAAAAAATAGCCATTCGCTTCTAGTATTTTCACATTACGTTTTGATATATTGCACGGCGTCCTGAGTTGAAATCCCATTGCCTTCACTGGCCGCTTCTTTTCCCCCAAAAGAAGAGCGAAGACAAGGACAAATCCCCCGGTTTGACCCCAGAATCTCACCCGCTGCTGGAGGCGCGCCATGAAGTCTGGATTTAACGCGAGATCATTCGCGCTGTTGTGCCTGATAGTGTTTTCCGCCCTGCTGATTTCCCAAGCACAAACTGCCGTTAGCTGGAATGGAGGAAACGGGAACTGGAACACAGCTTCTGATTGGAGCACAGGCGTCGTTCCGAACAACGGCAGCGGCAAGACGTACAACGTGACGATCAGCAACGGAGAGGCGGAAACGGTCACGTTGAATCTGGGAGTGACCGTCAGCGATCTGACACTGGGTGCGTCGGCCACGCTGCAGAGTTCAGGGAGCGATTCGCTGACGATCGCCAGCGGCGGGACTTTGACCAACAATGACGGCACGCTGGATTTCAACACGGGCGCGAACGTGTTGACGATTGACAGCGGCGGGACGTTAACCAACGAAAACGGCGGATCGATGACGTTCTCCGGCAGCGGCGCCGGGCTTAACGTCACGGGAACGACGAACAACGACAGTGGATCGACGATCTCGTTGACGACCGGGAGCGCGAGCAAGTTCACTGGGAACGTAAACAATTCGGGAGTATTCGAGACCGGTTTTTCGGGCGGAAACAATACGGTGACGGTTACCGGGACATTCACGAATGCGGCGGGAGCTACGCTGGAGCTGATCGGTTCGGGCGATGTGGTGAACGTGAATGCGTTGAGCAATTCGGGAACGCTGACGATCGACTCGGGAGCGACGCTGAATCTGACGGGCGGCGGTTCGGGCATTACCGACGTTGTGGCCGGATCGACGATCAATGTGGGTGGCACCTTCAACGTAATCAATAGCGGCAAAGCGACGAGCGCGCTGGCGAGTGTAAATACGGTTGCGGGGACGCTGAACTTTGAGAATGGGGTGACCAACACGATTACGCCGGGCGGAGGGACACTGAGCGTTGTCAGTGGTGGAACGTTGGAGCTCTCTGACGGGGTGGCATCCACGACCATTCTTTCCATCACGGGCAACTTGAGCAACTCCGGCGAGGTTACGACTGGATTTTCTGGTGGGACGAACACGGTCAATGTGAGCGGAACGTTCACCAATGCTGCGGGCGCGACGATGACGATGTATGGGAGCAGCGATACGCTCAATGTGAATGCGCTGAGCAATTCCGGGACGCTTAATATTGGCGATGGTGGAGGGTCCGGGGCGACGCTGAACATTACCGGGGGTGGGCAGGGAGTTACGGATGTGGTGGCGGGATCGACGATCAACCTGGATGGCAATTTCAATGTGATTAACAGCGGGAAGGCGACGAGCGCGCTGGCTAATCTGACTTCGATTGAGGGAACACTGACTATCAACAACGGTCAGACGACGACGATTACGCCCGGCGGGGGAACGCTGACGATTGCGAATGGTGGTTACCTGGAGCTTTCGTATGCTACGTCCGGTACCGCGACCACAACTGTCAGCATCACCGGCAATGTGAGCAACTCCGGCGAGGTGACGACGGGATTTTCTGGTGGGACGAACAAGATCAATGTCAGCGGGACGTTCACCAATGCGGCGGGTGCGTCGCTGTACCTATACGGCACAAATGACGTGGTGAACGTGAATGCCCTGAGCAACTCGGGCACGATGTACATTGGCAATACGGTGGGCTCCGACGCGACTCTCAACATTACGGGCGGCGGGCAAGGAATTACGGACATAGTTGGCGGCTCGACGATTGACCTTTTCGGCAACTTCAATGTGATCAACAGCGGCAAATCCACGTGGGCGCTTGCCGACCTCACGACGGTTACGGGGATTCTGGAACTGAATAACGATCAGTCAAACACCATGACGCCGAGTGGTGGAACGCTAACCATCGCCAGCACGGGACAGCTGCAGGTTTCCTACGGCGTGGCAACAACGACGGGGCTGACGATTACCGGTAATGTGAGCAATTCTGGCGTGTTCAGCACCGGATTCTCGGGTGGGACGAATACTGTGAATGTGAGCGGAACGTTCACCAACGCCGCGGGAGCGAACCTGTATTTGTACGGGAGCGGCGATACGGTGAACATTGCTACATTGAGCAACGCCGGAAGCGTGCAGATTGGGAGTGGCGGATCATCGACGCCAACGACTCCGGTTCTGAACATCACGGGAACCGGGACGCTGAACAATTCCGGGAGCGTCTACCTGGAGGGTGGAACGCTGCATTTCGACAGTACAACCGCGAGTTTGACCGGCGGAGGAACGGTTTATCTGAACTACAACACCGTAACAACGACACCCAGCACGATTACGCTGGGGTCGAGCACAGGAACGCTAACGAACGTCAATGACACGATCGAAGGGCAAGGGAACCTGGGCAATGGAACGCTGACGCTGGTGAATGAGGGAACCATCGAGGCGAACGGCAACGTACCCAATGGAAACGTTGCCGATGTGCTGACCGTGCAGCCGGGGAGCGGGGCCCTGACCAACACAGGAACCCTGGAGGCGATCGATCCGGGAGGCAACGGTGCCACGCTGGTGCTCGAAGGTACGTTTAACAACACCGGTGGGACGATCGAGGCCGTAGGAGAGTCTGGCGCGACCACGACAGCGACAGTGGAACTGGCGGCCGGAACTGTGATCAATGGCGGCACGCTGGAGACGACGACGTCGGGGACCAACTCCGGTGTGATCGAAAATACTGGCGCCGTGACGCTGAATGGCGTGACGATCTCCGGAACCTACACCGCCACTACGGCAGGAACGACCACGCTTGAGGGGACGATCACGAATGATGGCAGCATTGCGATGAGTGGAAGCACGCTGTCGATTGGCAACAGCGTAACTCTGGCCGGGACGAAGGGAACGGTCGTGCTTTCCAACAGCGCGAGCAATCTGATTACGGCGGCGACTTCCGGTTTAACTCTGACGAATGACAATACGATCGAGGGCGCCGGAACGATTGAGAAGATGGCGATTGTGAATGATGGCACGATCGCGGCCAATCAGAGCACAGGGTTGATCATTCTGCCCAGTTCGGGCGGGCTGACAAACAAGGGAATCCTGAGCGTCTCCACGGGCGACACGATGGAGATCGGGACGTCGGCGGGCGGAGCGCTGGTGAATTTTTCAGGCACAACGCTGACCGGCGGAACCTACGATGTGACCGGAACGCTGGAATTTGGAGCCAGTGGAACCAGCCTGGTGACGAACGATGCGAGCATTACGCTGACGGGCAAGAGCGCCGAGATCGAAGACTTCGCGGGTCAGAATATTCTGACTGATTTTGCGACGAATGCTACTGGGGGGAGTTTCTCTCTGGCCAGCGGGGCCAGCTTCGCCACCGCGGGGAACTTCACCAACAACGGCAAACTGACCGTCGGAGCCGGATCGGTGTTCAAGGTGACAGGATCGCTGACCAACTTCAGCAGCTCGACAGATACGCTGACGGGCGGGACATATACGGTCGGCGGAAAACTGGAATTTGCCGGAGCTGACATCGTTACTGATGCAGCCAGCATTACGTTGAGTGGAACGGGCGAGATCATCAACTCAACCAACAACACGAACGCATTGACGGACCTGGCGACAATCAATAAGGGAGGAACGTTCGGGCTGACTACGAAGGCGAATTTCACGACTGCGGGAAATCTCACGGACAACGGCACGTTGAGTATCGCCAGCGGCAGCACGTTCACGGTGACGGGAGATCTGACAAATCTGAGTAGTGGCTCGCTGAATAGCGGGACTTACACCGTTGGCGGGAAATTGCAATTGTCGAGCAGCAACGGCGGCATCGTGGGCAATGGAGGGAATATCAGCCTGACAAGTGCGACAGCAGAGATCCTGGATGGGACGAGTAACGCACTGGTCACCCTGACCACGAATTCGGGCAGTCTCACGCTGTCGGGCGGTGCGACGCTGACCACCACCAATAGCTCGACCAATTTCGTCACCTCGGGAACGGTCGATGTAGGGGCTGGCAGCACACTGACTGTGGCCGACGGTTTCCAGAGCGAAGGGCAGACGACGGTGGATGGAACGTTGACGACCGGAAGCAGCGCTGGCATTACGGTGAGTGGAGGAACGGTGTATGGAGCGGGAACCCTGAACGCCAACGTTTCAAACAGCGCGACCGTGAATGCGGGCGACAGTGGCAAGGCCGGACTGTTGAGTATTACAGGCAACTACACGCAGCTTTCGAGCGGAGCCTTGAACGTTTCGATTGGCGGAACGACCCTGGGAACGCAGTACAGCCAGCTCAAGATTTCCGGCCCGGCGAGTCTGGGTGGGACGCTTACGGTTGCACTGATCAACAAGTTCACGCCGACGATCGGGCAGACATTTACGATCCTGACCGCGAACAGCGTGTCGGGCACGTTCACCAACTCAACGATAGCGATCAATTCCAGCGAGCAGTTTGACATTTCTTACACTTCGGACAGCGTGGTGCTGACGGTAGTTTCGACTTCACCGTCGCAGTCGAACAAAGCGCAGGCAGCGGATCAGGTAGCGGTTGCTGATGCGAAACATGCGGTGGGAACGACCAAGCTGATTGGCGCTCACGATAACTTGCGGCGCGCAATCGATACGGATATTGAAAAACGCGTTGGGCTCGCGGGGCTCGGCGCGGGAGGGGACAGCATTTCGAGCCGAGAAACTCCGCGAATCTGGGAGCATGTTCCGGCTGCGGCGTCGTGGGATCATGTGAAGGCGATGACGGCGATGCAGGCTCCGCGCAATGTGAATTCTGGCGAGGCACGTTCAGATCTGGCGCATCATGTCGATATCTGGACGGGCGCAAGCCATGCGGTTCCGGTCAAGGCGCCGCTGGCGCGATGGTCGGGAGCGGAGAATTCGCGCCTACTGCCGATGCGGATTTTGTCGCCGACACTGCCAGTGCTGCGCTAGGTTCTGCAAACAAGAATCCCCCACCCTGTCGCGAAGGGCGCGACAAGGGTGGGGCAACCTTTCACTAAGACCTTCCGGTTGTCAATTCGAGCCGCGTGTTCCAGCGTCCTCGGACCAGCCTTGCAGCTTGACGAGCCAGTTGGCCGGCTCAGGAAGAATCGCGAACTTCGGAAGATCGCCACGGACCATGGCGACTTCGTCGCAGCAGTGGTAGCGCGGGCAAGCGTGGCAGTCCTTGTAGATCTTGTCGGGAATATCTTCGCGCTGGGCGACGGAAAATCCCTGCGCGGCGAAGAAGTCCGGCTTGCGCGTGAACAGGCAGATGCAGTCGACACGATGTCGGCGGGCTTCAGCCATGAGAGCTTTCACGAGACGGCCGCCGCCGCCGCGTCCCTGAGCCCACGGGGCAACCGTGATCGAGCGGATCTCGGCGAGATGAGTTCCGTATAAATGAAGAGCGCCGCAGCCGATGATGCGGCCGTCGTCGTTTTCGAGGACGACGAAATCGCGGACGTTCTCGCAGATTTCGGCGAGGGTTCGCGGCAAAAGTGTGCCATCGCCGGAGTAGCCGGCGATCAGGTCGTGAATCTGTTCAGCGTCGGGCAGGATTGCTTTACGCGTGCGCATGGGTTTCGTGAGTATCGACCTCCTCATGAAGAGACGCGATTTTGTTGCGCGCATCGCGTAGCGCCTGGACAACTCGGGCCGGGGCAGTGCCGCCGGGAACGTCGTGAATGGCGAGTACGGATGCGAGTGAGAGGCTTTGATAGAAGCTTTGTTGGAAAGCCGGATTGAGCGACTGCAGATCAGAGAGCGGAAGATCCTGCAGTTCACAATTGCGATCGATGCAGAGTTGAACGGCTTTGCCGACACATT
>JASHOT010000135.1 GCA_030040965.1 Candidatus Sulfotelmatobacter sp.
ATTACGATCGTGGTACGCCCAAAGTGGTACGCCCAAAGGGGAGCCGCAGGGGATGATTCGCCCTAATCCTGACCGGCGGACGAACGAAGTGGGGGGACTATCGTCTGACGGATTCACGTAACTTTAACACGGAGTGCAACCGCTGGGCTATTGTGAATTCTCCGGGAAGCTCACTCCTGATCACGCCGAAGTAACCAGACACACAAGCAACAATATCCATTAGACGCGGCTCTCCGCCGTCTGAGCGAGTGCCGCCGAATCCGGCCGCTCTTCCAGCAACAGGCGGCGCAGCGTACGCAGGTCATTCAGCAACCGGCCGCTGACCTTCAAATGCTGCTCCAGCTTTTCCAGCTTGTACAAGACCAGTCGCAGGGCGTCGTCGCTGCGCGAGGATTTCCCGTTCGCCTGCGCAAGAATGTCGGCCTCGGAGTTTAATTTGGCGTCTTCCACCGCCTCGCGCAACAGCACTAGAAATTCCTGCGCGCTCTCGATCGTATCAAAAGGTGTATTCATGGCATCATCCTGTCCACAGAAAATAGCGGCGCGGGCGTTCGTCATCACACAATCAGCCTGTTTTCGACATCCTGCATCGAACCAAGGCTTTCCAGACGCCTATTCTACTCGGGTCGTCAAGCTAACTGAAACCAGGGGAACTACTTACGGCCATTTCACATGAGTCGCGATCTTCCGCTCCGGCGGTTGGTACATACCCTATCTCACGCAGATATAGGACTTATGTCTCTATTGGCCGCGATTTCGAGCATGCACTTCTTGCGCGAAACTTCGTCAAAAACCCGGTGTTAGAATTACCGGAATCCAGCCAAGGGACAATTTTGCTTGGGAGTAAGACAAATGGATAATTCTTGGAACGGTGCCTTTTACAAGGCAATCCCCTTCGTTCTAATTTGCCCGCTTCTGCTAGCGTTTTTATCGGCTTGCGGCGGGAGCGGGAGCCACGCTGCTATCACCCCGGTCACCCCAATTACACCACCACCTCCGCCTACTCCGGGCGTCGTGGACGCTTCCAATTTCGGCATGCAGTGCGGCATCGGCAATTCTGTTGACGGCCACATCAACTGCCAGGGCTCTTCCTCTCCCATCATCTGGCCGTCAGCCATCGCCACATCCACGCCCTTGCCCGGCCTGCTGCGCCTGCATGACGCCGGCACCTACTGGTCCGAGCTGAATCCCCAGTCAGGCTCGTATGACTTCAGCAATCTTGACGCCTGGCTCGATGAGATCGCAGCCCACGAGCCCATCGCTGTCAGCCAGGTCTTTACCTGGGTTCCCTGCTGGGACTCGGCCACCGGCACGGGGCCGGACCAGAATGGCTGCGGAATCGATCCCGTTGCTGGTCCCACCGGAACCAACGGATATCCAAACGACCTGACGGCGAGCGGAAGCCCTTCATTCAACAGTTTCGTCCAGGCCTACGTCACCCATTGCAGCCCCGCCGGAAACTGCGTCGGCGCCTGCCCCAGCGGACAAACCTGCTCGGGAACCAACCTCATCCAGTACTACGAAATGTGGAACGAGTGGGACTTGACCTATCACTGGACGGGCACCATGCAACAGGTCTATCAGATGATCGCGCCGGCCACGACCATCATCAAGCAGAACGTGTCCGGCGCCGTGATCCTGACTCCTTCATTCACTCCCGACAGCGATACCGGCTTTGGCTATCAGTGCGACTTTGTTAACTGGCTGAACTACGAAAGCCAGAATGGAAAAATCTCCAACTGGATCGCGTGGCATTCTTATCTCACCAACGGCAACGACGCCACCAATACTCCGGAAGTGCAGTGGGCCACCTTCAACCAGAACTACGTCAACATTCAACAAGGCGGCTCGGTGACCGGCTGCAGCAGCGGATCGACTGCCCCCGGCTGGAAAAACACGCCCTGGGTGAATTCGGAGACCAACTTCAACGGATCGACTGAGGTGAATTACCAGTGCCCGTCAGACCAGTACACACCGGATGACTGCACCGGCCAGATCGTGCGCTGGCAGCTCCTGCACGACTCCTACGGCAGTTACGGCCTCTACTGGTACTACTGGCTGAATACCATCGGCTCGAACCCGCAATATGACGCGGCCTACTCCCAGATGATGACCTACCTGGTCGGGGGCACGTTCGCCGGACCCTGCTCCTCAACTGCCGGAAGCGGCGGCGCCATCTGGATCTGTAACTTCACGGAAGGGAGTGGCACGCTCGCGCAGTGGGTCTGGACGCCCAGTGAGTCCGGCACTACCTATCAAGTTCCCACGGGATTCGTCGACTACATGGACCTGCAGGGCAACAAAAACACGGTCAGCGCCGGCCAGTCGATCAATATTGGCGTCCAGCCTTTCATGCTGGAACAGTAAGGAACGCAGAAGCAACGTATTTTGCAATCGGGCTCGGGGCTTTTCCCCCGAGCCTTCCTTTTTTCGGCCGTTGCTCAGACTTTACGCTACCCGTGCCAACTGGCCGGTCAGCCCTCGTCAAATCGGCCACCCGTTCCGGTTTTCCCGTTTTTTGGCGGCCCATAAAAAAATGAACTTTCGTGACCTGTTCCGCTTACAACTTACAGCTATACTTATCCCTAATCAGTCCCTAAAAATGTTTCTGCGAACGGCCGGTCTTTTTTAAGGACCAGGTTTGAGACAGCCCGTTTGTGGAACGCGCCACGCAGTTCAATCGGTTATCGCCCCTTTTTTCTCTGGCCAGTTCGAAGTTTTCATTACAGGAGATTCCCCCGATGCGGAAAGCATCTCTGTTCGCGCCGCTCTGCCTCATTCTGTTTCTGGCAGTCTCGATTCAATCTCACGCAGGACAAAGCACCGCAGTGCCCATGAAGAGCCATCCCATTGAGGTCACCAACTGGAGTTTTGAATGTGTCCTCGACAGTTCCTGCGGGGCCGGTAACGACACATGGATCACCACCACATCTCAGCCCGGAACCACGCGACTTTGGGACGCCGGCACTGCCTGGGCTATTCTGCAAACCGGCAGCGACACCTACGAATGGACGAACCTTGATACCTGGCTCGACCTGGTGGCTTCGCATCAGCCGGCAGCGGTTATCTTCACCTTCGGCCACGTTCCCTGCTTCATCACCAGCGTCCCCTGCAATCCGCAGGATCAGGGCAACAGTAAATACTGGTCCGGAGGACCACCGACGGACCTCACCGATAGCGGCAGTCCCACGTTCACTAATTTTGTGACGCAATTAGTACAGCACTGTTCGCCCGCGGGAAACTGCGTCAAGGACTACATCAAGTATTACGAAATGTGGAACGAGCCGAATCTCGCCCACTACTGGAGCGGCACCGCCAACCAGCTTTATGACATGTTCAAGCCGGTCATTCCCATCATTCGCAACAACGTCTCCGGCGCCATCGTTTCCACTCCGCCGATCTGCGGCGGCGATACCACTTACGTTGCCAACTGGCTCGCCCTTGAAAATACGAATGGCCGCCTCAGCGACTACTTCGGCTTCCACTCTTACCTGAGCGGATATGAGCCGGAGACCCGCATCAACATGATCATCCGCATGGTCAACACCAAGAATGAAGCCGGCTGGACCACCACGCCGTGGATGAATACAGAAACCAATTTCGAGGTCGGCACCAACGTTTGTACCAGCACGGTCGAGGACTGCGACGGACAGATCGTGCGCTGGCACGTGCTGCAATATGCCTATCAAGGCGGCGCAGGCGGCGCCTATCACGTCGGCTGGTATAACTGGCCGAGCATTACTGCCGGCGGCTACGACACGTACTACTACACCATGATGCAGTGGCTCGCCGGCTCAACTTTCTCCGACTCCTGCTCGAGCAGCGGAACGGTGTGGACCTGCCCGCTCACCGAAGCCGATGGCGCTACGGCGCTGATCGTGTGGAACAACTCCGGCAACAGCAGCTATGCCCCGGCCAGCGAGTACATTGATTACCGCTCATTCAACGGCACCTACGGCGGAAAGACCACGACCATCTCCGCCGGAGAGAAAACCACGATCGGTCTGATCCCGATCATGTTCGAAACCACAAAATAAAAGAGGATCCGCGCAGCCAGGCAGGAAAGATCGCGAGAAATTCGGGCGGGAGGGCGGAGCGGAAAATTCGAGGAGAAATAAACAGCGGCTGGATTCCTCATCCAGCCGCTTTTGTTCAGGTCAGGAACGCGCTCAGGACGCCATTGTTCAGCAGCCTAGAACGGGTTTCCGTACTGGCCGCGCAGAATGCGGGTCTGCCAGGTGTAGCAGTCCTGCGAGGGTTCATAGCATTCCGTGGTTCCGGTTTGATTTGTGTTGTAGTACTCGCCCACTCCGTAAAAGGTCAGGTTGTCAGTGGAATCGATCACCGTCGCGGCGTATTCACCGTAACGATCCGTATTCTCCTGATCGCCCGCACCCTGCACGATCAACGTCGGCGTATCGAAAGTGGAAGCGCCCAGTGGGAGCACGGTAAAGTTGATTGCCGGATGCGGCTGTTGCGAGCAGCCGGAGCACTCGGGTCCCGAAGTGGTGTAGGTGAAGCCAAGGTCGCCGTTCTTATCGAGGGCAACGCTGGGCATGAAATACCAAAGGACAGCATTGGGATCCTGCAGGTCTGGAGGTCCCGACGCGCCGCCGCTGTTGATCACCACAGTCGCTTTTCCGCTCGAGACTTCCAGCACGTAATAGCGGATGCCGGTGCGCTGATTGGTCGAGCTCTCCATCACCACGTGCGACGCGGTCAGAAACTCTCCATTCGGTCCGCCCGGCGTGGAAAGATTGTTGTAGGTGAGCCGGTTGGACAAACGGTCGCCAAGTGAATCCAGACAGGGCGTGCTGTAGTTACCGCACGATGGCTTGCCGTAGGCTTCAATCGTCGATGTGTTGGTGCTGGGCTCAGGAACACAGTAAGTATCGGTGTACTGGTTAGCCTTCGACGTGTTGTAGCAACCCGGCGTGTAGGAATCCACGCTCAGGAAGGTCGGTCCGGTCAGACCGCTGGTTCCCCAGGTGAACATCGCCAGTTGTGTCGAGTAGCACGGAGTCGTCTGGCTGCTGCAGCGCATCAGGCCGGCGTCGCCCTGCTGCGCGTTGCTCGGATTCACCTGCGCCAGGAAGTACTCCGGTTCTCCGCTGGTCGGCCCCGCCGGGCTGTCAATATCGGCCACATCCACCGAGTGGATCAGGCTCGGCCGGTCGGCGGATGGAATCGTGTAGGTGTAGCATGTCATCGGATTCGTGGGATTTCCTAGCACAATATCGGCACGATCGAGTTGGCACGCTTCGATGCCGCTCTCGATGTATCCCACGTTCGGATCTTCCAGGTCAAACGTGATGTAAAAGCCATTCGACCAGGTGCCGATGCGCGGCCAATCCGGGAAGTAGTAGTAATACGTTCCCGTCGTGCAATTCTCTGAGTCCGGAGTGCACGGTAGCACGGTGCTCAGCTGGTATTCATATGCATACCAGTGCGTGTTGGGGTTCGAAAGGTCGCTGCTCGAACTTGCGGCGATGCACCAGGCATATTCATGAATGCCGTTGCCATTCGCGTACACCACTCGCCGGCTGATGATGAACGCACCATCCAGCCGGTCGAAGATTACCTGCACGTTGCCCGAGCCATTCTGTTCGCACTGCGGCTGCGTGGTCGCCGACCACAGCGAAACTATGTTGGCGGGCACGGCCGTCGTTCCTCCCGACACGTTCGTGAAAATCGGATCGCCCGTCACTTTGTCGAAGGCCTGGATGAAGTTGTTGTTCAGCCATTCCAGGACTTGCGCGTTTTCTCCGCTCACCGTCGGACCCACGGCAATGTTGTCGTCGATATCCGGGCCCTGGTCGTCATAGAAGGCGTAGGAGGTGCCAATGTTCTGCTGCGCATCAATGCCTTCGATCGAAATCCCACTCCAGGATCCCGACGTGCAGCCAGACGACTCACAGATGGGGAAAGGACCGGTGGTGCTGAATTCTGCGACCTGCGCGGCGGTAAATGGACCGCTAATCGTGCCTTTCTGGCAGTCAGTCCCAGACGTGCAAGGTTTGGCCAGCGCCGGCGCTGCCAATAGCACGATTGAAAAAGCCCAATTTCTTAATTGCATGATTTTTCCTCTCAACCGCCTTGGGAAGTTACTTTTGACTTCTTTAAACGCCCCACCCTTAGCCTTCATCCGAGCAATTAAACGACCACTCACTGTATATATATCTGTTGTTTTTACAGTCACTTACAGTCGATTCATCATCTTTCCCTTGCGAAAGCTTCTGCACATTCGGACCATAAAAGTTCGCTTGTACCTTGTCACTTTCCTCGGGCAAACGACCCGCTGGCCACACGAACTATTTCTTTCCCACGCCCACCAGATAGATATTGTGCGGACTGCCCACGGCGTTATCCGTCACCGTCACATAGGCGGTTTCGACCTCGGCCAGCGACGGCGTGAACGTCACCGTGATGACGCATTTCTTGCCCACGGCCAACGAAGCCGGGCAAGTATTGGTCTGCGTGAAGTCAGCCGCGTTGGTGCCCGTGGTCGTGATGCTGCTGATCGTCAACGCCGAGGTTCCGTTGTTGATCAGCGACATCGGCTCGCTGACCGGAGTCCCGATCACGGTTGCGGCAAACGTGTAGCACGGATCCCCGAAAAACACGCCCGGACCCGTCTGCGTGCCCAGCAGTCC